>NZ_VOSM01000121.1 GCF_007997015.1 Lujinxingia vulgaris | reverse complement strand
TTTTTATAATTTTTTAGTAGGCTACGTAAAGTGGTTTAGTGTTTTAAATAGCGTGTTAGTTGTACTAAGGGGGTTGTTTTTAACGTTAAACTAGCCTTAATTAGTAAAAACGTGATCCGTTACTTTCCCATAGATTAGGGCGTGTTGATCTTTGGTGGGTGAATTTGCAGCAGTATGTTTGGTTTTTAGGCAAGGCAGAGCCTATGTAGTGTGGTTATTCCCCATAAATAGGCGATAACGCAGCATAAATGCCAAACATGCGCTGCCCGTAGGGTTCTGCCTAGGGGCGATTTACTCTTTGTTGCTCGGTTTTTACTTAGCCCACTAGGTTACAAACCTCGCGCCGCGATTAAATCGCCCCTAGATTGAACAAATTTCAATCCACAAAGATCAACACGCCCTAGTTATATGTGATCTATTTAGTCTTAACCCGAAGGCTAGTAGCGAGGAATACGTATTTACGAGATGGGTAGGTTGGCTTATAAAAATAAAGTAAGTAC
>NZ_VOSM01000120.1 GCF_007997015.1 Lujinxingia vulgaris | reverse complement strand
GCCGTCGAACCGGAAGTCGCGGTGAATGAAGATGTCGGCGAGGTGCCGTTTCCGGGTGAGAATGAACTCGACGAGACTGATGCCCTGCGCGCCGAGGTCGCCCAGTTGAAGGAGCAGCTGCTACGCGCCATGGCGGACGCGGAGAACACCCGCACCCGCGCGCGCAAGGATCGCGACGAGGCCGCAAAGTATGCCGCCAGCGGCATCACCAAGGACCTCCTGTCCGTGGCCGACAACCTGCGCCGCGCTCTTGAAAGCGTTCCCGCCGAAGCCATCGAGCAGAACGAGCATCTCAAAAGCCTCGTCACCGGGGTGGAGATGACCGAGAAGTCTCTTCTGGAAGCCTTCGAGAAGAATCACATCAAGCGGATCGATCCCGTGGGCGAACGCCTGAACCCGCATTACCACGAAGCCATGGTCGAGATCGAGGATCCCGAGCGGGCCGCAGGCACGGTCTCGCAGGTTTTCGAACCGGGTTACGTATTGCACGACCGCCTGCTG
>NZ_VOSM01000119.1 GCF_007997015.1 Lujinxingia vulgaris | reverse complement strand
GTCGGCGGTCTCAGCCTGCCAGTCGGAGATGTGCGCGAGCCACGCCATGTCCGTGTCGGACGCGCGCACCTCGGTCTTGCCGCCGCCGTTCATCCGCTCCTTGTACATCCAGTGCGCGGCCACACCGTACTCGGCCTGCTGATGCATCTCGTGCGTGCGGATCTGGATCTCGACCGTCCGACCCGAGGGGCCGATCACGGTCGTGTGCAGCGACTGGTAGAGGTTGAACTTCGGGGTGGCGATGTAGTCCTTGAACCGGCCGGGCAACGGCGTCCAGCGCGCGTGGATGGCACCGAGCACGGCGTAGCAGTCGCGGACCGACCCGACGATCACACGGATCCCGATCAGGTCGTAGATGTCGTCGAACTCACGGCCTCGGATGACCATCTTCTGATACACCGAATAGAGCTGCTTGGGGCGACCGACGACCTTGCCGCGGATGCGGAGGTCGCGCAGGTCCGCGTCGATCTCCTCGACGACCGGGTTGAGGTACTTCTCGCGCT
>NZ_VOSM01000118.1 GCF_007997015.1 Lujinxingia vulgaris | reverse complement strand
CCGACATAAACCTATACGGTGGCATTACTTCATCAAGGAAGCGCTTCCTCGGACAGTCCTCGAACGCACTTCCCCGATGGATGCCCCCTCAAATCCCCAATCACACCTCAACGTGGAGGACGTAATGTCAGCGAAAAGAATCGCCAGAACAGTGATCGCGGGAGGCGCAGCTCTTGCGCTTCTTGCCGGATGCTCGGGCGGAGGTGACACCGACGGAAAGATCACTCTCGACGTCTGGACCTTCGGTGGCATGGGCCTCGACGAAGCATTTGCAACGTACCAAGAAGAAAACCCCAACATCATCCTCAAGGTCACCAACGCCGGCGGATCCGATGAACAAGCTCAGGCACTGACCACCGCCCTCGCTGGCGGCAAGGGGCCCGACGTAGCGGCAATCGAAGTCGGCTACATGTCGCAGTTCAAGGCTCAACCGCAAAACTTCGTTGATCTGCGCACTCTCGGTTCAGACGACATTGAAAGCAGCTTTCTCGACTGGCGCTGGTC
>NZ_VOSM01000117.1 GCF_007997015.1 Lujinxingia vulgaris | reverse complement strand
GACTAATCGTTCACGCATTATCTCGAATTTCATTCTCGAACCTCGCTTATATATATATTTTATTTAATGCTTTTAAAGTAATAATAGTAGTAGGGCCTGTGATTATGTGGATAACCCCAATAAAGTGAATAAAAGCAGCTTATCCACATGTAGATAGCCTGTGTATAAACTGCTTGGGAAAATACCGGGTTATCCACATGGGGATCAACCCTTTCCGAGCGTGCTCCGGAGCTGCTGGTTGTCTTTCAACATCTTCGAAATCTTCTCATGGGCATGGATGACCGTTGTATGGTCCCGGCCTCCGAACTCTTCCCCTATTTTAGGCAAAGAAAAATCCGTCATTTCGCGGGACAGGTACATCGCTACTTGGCGCGGATAGGCGATGTCCTTTGTCCGCCGCTTTGTCTTGAAATCTTCCAATTTTACGTTGAATTGCCCGCCGACCGCGTTCTGGATGTCTAAAATCGTGATGACTTTCGGCTTTGAGTTCGGCATGATGTCTTT
>NZ_VOSM01000116.1 GCF_007997015.1 Lujinxingia vulgaris | reverse complement strand
ACACACGCTCGCTGCTCGAGCGGGCCGAAAGGCCGGCTGACACGGCCTGCCGCAGCGTACTGAACGTCTTCGAGTGCTGGGTCAACGAAGAGCTCTTCAATCCACACCTAGACATAGCCATGCGCGACTGGGCACGCCGCTCAAGCACGGTCCGCCAGGTGATCGACGAGGGCGATGCCAAGCGCATGACGGCACTAACCAGTATGTTCAAGCGCCATGGCTATCCGGAGGAGGAAGCCTTCATCCGCGCCCGTGTCCTCTATTTCATGCAGATCGGTTACTACTCACTCGAGATTGACGAACCGATGGAGACGCGGCTGTCCTATCTGGCCAGTTACTTGCACTGCTTTACCGGACTCGAACCTACGCAGCAGGAAATCAACGACTTCCACGCCTTTCTGAAGAATGGAGCCAGCGTGCCGGCTCAGTAGAATCCGAAAAGCCTGGGGAAGAACAGGGACAGCGTGGGCCAGAAGGTTGTCACCAGCATGACCGGCAGGGCCACG
>NZ_VOSM01000115.1 GCF_007997015.1 Lujinxingia vulgaris | reverse complement strand
CGGGTTTAACTGCACCAACAATATGGCTGAGTATGAAGCATGCGCCCTGGCCGTCCAGGCAACAATTGCCTCCAATGTCAAGCTATTCAAGGTGTACGGGGACTCAACACTGGTGATTCACCAACTGAGAGGGGAATGGGAAACTAGAGATCCCAAGCTGATACCCTACAAAGCCTACATCAAGGAATTGGCTAAGACTTTCGATGAGATCTCCTTCCATCATGTTCCCCGCGAGGAAAATCAAATGGCGGATGCACTTGCTACGTTGGCATCTATGTTCCAGCTAACACCGCACGGGGACCTACCATACATTGAATTTCGGTGTCGTGGCAAACCCGCACATTGTTGTCAGGTGGAAGAGGAACGGGACGGTAAGCCTTGGTATTTCGATATCAAGCGATACGTTGAAAGCAAAGAGTACCCACCGAAGGCCTCCGACAACGACAAAAGGACATTGAGGAGATTGGCTACTGGTTTCTTTGTAAGTGGTACCATCCTGTGCAAATG
>NZ_VOSM01000114.1 GCF_007997015.1 Lujinxingia vulgaris | reverse complement strand
AAAGCAGAACTGGCATCGGCCCTGGACCAGGCGTATCCGGATTTTCTGCTGTTGGACCTGTCGCTTGGCGATAGCGATGCTGTCGAGATTTTCCAGATGCTCAGCCAGCGCAGCTTTATCGGAAGAACCATCCTGATGAGTGGGCACGGCGCACCGGTTCTGGAGCACGCCCGGCGAATCGGCCAGCGCAGCGGCATCATGATCGGTGGAATCTTGCGAAAGCCTTTCCGTCAGCAGGATCTGCGCGATTTGCTTTCCAGCAAACCGGCACCGGCGCGCAGCGATGAAACCGAAGCAACTTCCAGCGGTGAGCCCGCTCTGTTGCAGGAGGCATTGCGCGGCCAGTGGCTGGAATTCTGGTACCAGCCCAAGATCGATCTTGAGACACTTGACGTGGTCGGAGCCGAAAGCCTGGCGCGCATTCGTCATCCGGAACGCGGCGTCCTTGCGCCGGCCGTCTTCCTGCCAGAGGCTGGAACGGATGCGTTGCATGCCTTGACCCTGCAGG
>NZ_VOSM01000113.1 GCF_007997015.1 Lujinxingia vulgaris | reverse complement strand
GTTTTCTTCTTGAATTGGATAATTGTTCGGATTCCGGCAAGTGCACCGGATCGCACAAGTAGTATAAAATGGTAAGAACCGAGTATCGAACTCTCGGGGAACTTGTGTTATTTGGTAAGCTATTTCAGCAAATAGGTGTCTGGTGTGTAAAGGTAAGTGTGAATATGAACAGGTGTATAAACTATCTATGCAAAAAGAAAGAAAATCACGCAAGAGAAATACTGTGTAAAAACAAGTAGAGAAAGCGTTGGTCTTCCTCATAGGTTCCTGATGCTAAAAAGGATGTTCTCTATTTAACAATGCTTATGCGTTCCTATGTTGTCTCCTGGACTACTAAACCCCGATGTCTCGCGCATGTTTAGCCTAATCCTAATCAAGCGTCGTCCTCAGATGTCTCTTGTTGTACTAAACTTAACCAGAACCGCATTAAGACATAACATAACAAAAACTTGGTTACAGTACTTCGATGTCTCGTGAAAATACAATAAGCTAGCCCTGTCCTATCAGGTT
>NZ_VOSM01000112.1 GCF_007997015.1 Lujinxingia vulgaris | reverse complement strand
GGAATTCGAATTCGATACAGTGAAGTCGTTCCCGGACGATATGCCGTCCCGCGTCGGCTATGAAATCGTCGAAGAGAAATTCGATAAAGGCGAAATCGCGCCCTCTACTTTGCTTGTGGAAAGCGATGAGCCGATCACTGAAGAAGCGGCAGCCAAGCTTGCAGAAGAGCTAACCGCATACGATGAAATCGCTTCGGCCCGCCCTTCCGGCCAGACCGAAAACGGCGAAGCGGTGAAGTACAGCATCGCGCTGTCGCTCAATCCGTATTCGACGGAAGCGCTCGATTTCGTGGAAGACTTGCGGAATGAAAGCGGCGACGTGCTCGAAGCTGCCGGCATTGACGGCGAAGCGCATTTCGGCGGCATCACGCCGAAGCTCGTCGATGAACGCGCCGTCAACAACAGCGACATCTACAAAATCGTCGCACTCGAGACCTTATTGATCCTCGTGCTCTTGTTCGTGCTGACGCGTTCATGGAAAATGCCGTTCTATATGATGGCGACGATCCTATTC
>NZ_VOSM01000111.1 GCF_007997015.1 Lujinxingia vulgaris | reverse complement strand
ACGTAGCTCTTCGCGCTCCAGAACCGGCCCTTGTACGGCTTCGCCACCCGGTCCCGCTGCGGGGTGATCTCCACGACCGGCTGCTCCTCGGTGAACAGGATCCAGTCGCGCTCCTCCCGCGGCAGCTCGCGCCAGGGGACGTCGACGTCGTAGCCCAGGTGGCTCAGGATGTCGCGCAGGTTCTTGCCCTGCCACGCGCCGGGCCACGCCGCGACGGCCCCGTCCCGGATGCTGAGCCCCGGGTCCGGGACCAGGGAGGGCTGAGTCCGGGTAGGTGCCCGCCCGGGAGAAGAGCATGCGCATCGAGTTGGACAGCGTGGTGAGGGTGCCCACGGTGGAGCGCGAGCTGGGCGCGCCGCGCCGCTGCTGCAGGGCGACGGCGGGCGGCAGCCCGGTGATTCCCTCGACCGCGGGGTTGTGCCCCTGCTGGATCAGGCGCCGTGCGTAGGGGGCCACGGACTCGAGGTAGCGCCGCTGCGCCTCGGCGTAGATGGTGCCGAAGGCCAGGGAGGACTT
>NZ_VOSM01000110.1 GCF_007997015.1 Lujinxingia vulgaris | reverse complement strand
GCTTAATCGCAGGCTTTTTTGTTTTTAAAAATAAATAAAGCTAAGTTGAATCGAGCTAAGTAATATTAAGTCCAGCAACACTCTCTTTTTTATCTAAATTATTTAAATATAGACTTAAGTACCCGTATTTATATTTTTTAGGTTATTGTATAGCATGAGCTTTAAGCTTTTTGTTAGCTATAAATTCTTACTTTTTAATACCAATTCGCTTAATTAAGTGATCTATTTTGAGGATGGAAAAACGTGTTGATAGCTAGGCAAAAAATTCGCTATTTAGTTGTTCTCGGCAATTGCTCCTGCATTGCTCTACCTTCTGCATCCATGCAGTCGTAAATGAGATTTTTTTAACGCAGTTAGCGACACGTTTAGCCCCGCAAAATGATTAAGTATTATTGCGGATTGGTATAATACTCTCAATATGGTGAGTCGATGCGTATTTTTAATTATTGTTTAAATGTTATGTCTGCTGGATTTAGCCGCTTATTTGTGAAAAGCAAAGTGCTGCCAGAAAATCCTAT
>NZ_VOSM01000109.1 GCF_007997015.1 Lujinxingia vulgaris | reverse complement strand
CGACTGTCTCTGAGGTAGTGGCTGACACACGGATTCCGCTCATCGAATGGCGCGACTGCGTGGATTTCGTGCTCGACTCCGTCGACTCGACGTTCGATGGCGAGTGCACTCTGCACGACGGGTGCCGTTCAATCCTTTAGACCTTGTCGCTGCATCCATCTGCACCTGTGTGTGACTGATGGTTCGCTGCGAGCGTGCCGTTCAGGTCGCGCCCAGCCGACTCACGGCGTAGCGTTGAGGCGTGGCCGGAAGTATTCGGGCACGGTTGCCACAACGGACCGTCCCCGGGTCCTCGGACCTTGTTCTTCCGGCTGAAACTATTTCAGGATTTGGAAGGAACATCATGTCTCGTTTTGACGGAAAAGTAGTTCTCATCAGCGGTGGTGCCCGCGGAATGGGCGAGTCGCACAGCCGCGCCATCGTGGCCGAGGGCGGAAAGGTCGTCATCACTGACGTCTTGGATGCTGAGGGCCAGACTCTTGCGGACGAACTCGGCGAGAGCGCCGTCTACGCCCACCTC
>NZ_VOSM01000108.1 GCF_007997015.1 Lujinxingia vulgaris | reverse complement strand
TCTGCTGCCATGGCTGAATCTTCTGCGGCTGTCAGCTTGCGCGGCTTTCGCCCGCACAACGGGAAAGGCGTGACGATGCCGGGTTGCCCGTGACCTGTCAACGCTGGCTCCAGCCGCCGCCGCGCCTGTGTTCAGACGGTCATGCGGTAGCCCCGCGCAAAGAGACGCCAGGTGAAATAGAACAGGAGCATGCTCGGCATCAGGCTCAGCAGAGGACCGAGCCAACCACTGCTCTCCGTGGTTCCGGTAAAGCCGCCGCGAAAGCCGTCGATGATGTGGAAGACAGGATTGCCGAGAATGGCCAGCTGGCCCGTATCGGGCAGGCTGTCCAACGTGAAGAAGGCACCAGAGAGGAGGCCCAGGGGCAGAACCAGGAAATTCTCCACCAGTGCGAACTGGTCCCACTTTTCGGCCCAGAGTCCGGTCAGACTGCCGATCAGGGAAAAGAGGACACAGCCGACAAGTGCGAAACCGGCGCTGCGCCAGGGTGTGGACAGGGGTATATCGATGAAGATGGAAAAGA
>NZ_VOSM01000107.1 GCF_007997015.1 Lujinxingia vulgaris | reverse complement strand
GACAGAGCGTATTCAACAGGTCTCGTCGATTCCGCTCGATGTGCACCTGATGATCACCGATCCCGACCGCTGGGCCCCCGACTACGCCGATCTCGGTGCCTATGGTGTTACTTTCCACGCCGAGGCGGCAGCGGATGCGGTGGCTCTCGCCCGCACGCTGCGGGCGAAGGGTGCGCGAGCGGGCATCGCGGTCAAGCCGGGCACCGCTATCGAGCCGTACCTCGAGTTGCTCGCTTCGACGATCCCGTCAAGGAACGTGCCGCTCTGGATGCCCGCCAGGCCACCGGCCGCATGGTCACGCCTGAAGAAGTTGCCGGTGCCGTCGCGTATTTGGCGAGCCCGCTCTCTGGCTCAACCACGGGCACCGCGCTCGAAGTTGATGGCGGTGTCGATGAGCGCACGATTGAGATTGCCGCAGCTGCGGGTGCCGACACCTTTGTCGCGGGCTCCTCGGTGTATCGCGGAGATGATCCCTCGTTGCGTGTCTCAGAACTTCGTGAGCGCGCGAGCGCGCACCAGCACTGATC
>NZ_VOSM01000106.1 GCF_007997015.1 Lujinxingia vulgaris | reverse complement strand
CAGTCAGGGGCTACTTCAAGACCGATGTCGGCTATTGAGTTTTCTATTCAATCCCTTAATGAAATATGCATGATGTCGGTAAGGAAATGTTCGATCGGCGTCATGCGGTGATGCTTCCTTTTTAGACCTCGATCGGTCATCTTTCCTGGACGACATCGGCTATTGTTTTTCTCAATCTGTGTCGGAGAATAATGGTTGTTTTGCCGAGGTGGGCTAATGTTTTCCTGGCCGAGTAAATGAGAACATGCCGGTGTCGGCCGAAACACAACTTCGGTTGAGCTCGAACGAAAAAACCTAGCCGACCTACATTGTAAATTTTTACGGCAACACCGAACAAAAAAGCATCCTCTACCGTAAAAAAATATTATCGGCCAGCGTTTGTAAAAAAAATTGCGCAATGTCGGCTGAAAAATATCAGTCGCGGCTATTTAACGACCGATGTTGGCTGTTGTTTTGTCTATTCAATCCCTGAATAATATTTGGATGATGTCGATTAGGAAATGTTCGATCGGCGTCATCCGGTGATGC
>NZ_VOSM01000105.1 GCF_007997015.1 Lujinxingia vulgaris | reverse complement strand
ATGTCGCAGATTTGCGAAAGGCCGGCTGCTGTCCGGAATCCTGGAGAGAGTGTGCCTGGGCGTACAAGCCGGACATTGACTGAACGTGCCATCCGCATTTTCGAGGCACCTGTTGTCTGGATGGAGCGCTGGGAACATCGACAGAAGCTGCGTCAGATGGATGACCGGATACTGCGGGACATTGGTTTAAGCCGTGCAGATATCTACCGGGAAGCGCGCAAGCCCTTCTGGCGCGCATGACTCTGTCTTGCTTCTTGTCCCTGTGATGAACTGGCTGCCAGCGGGCTCATGGGTCCGCTGGCCTTCCTTCATCAAGGTATGAATTGCTCCTTCAGAATCCGTTCTTCCAGATTGTGTTCGGGATCGAACAGTAGGTGCAATTCAGTTTTACGGTCTTCACGAACGCGAACCATGTTCACGTCCCGGATTTCCGTGAAATCCGCCGTGGCACTGACCGGGCGCTTGGAACTCTCCAGCACCTCTATTTCCACGTCCGCCTTTTGAGGTAGCAGGGCGCCGCGCCATCTTC
>NZ_VOSM01000104.1 GCF_007997015.1 Lujinxingia vulgaris | reverse complement strand
ATATAGATTGCTTTGAAGGCGAAAGCCTAAAACAAGCGAACTCTTTGACAAGTCAATAGGATGGTAAACGCATTAGTTGCGTCTTAACCATGAAGTAGTTGGCGACGCTGCGTCGCCGAGAACGACATGAGCTGCGTTGCAAATGCTCGACGATGCTTTCAGCATCGCCTGTGCTTTGCGCCTTGCTCCTGCCGCCCTCGACTTAGCAGCATTCACCACCTACTCCAGATTAAGACGCGAGCGTGATCTTTTAATGAGGGAACTCATTGAAAAATCACACAGGCAGACCGCGCCGACCTGGAGTATTTCAGGAAGAGCGTGGCCGCTAATCCTGTAATGCGAACGCGCACTATTCAGGCCTTCGGGTTTGAGAAGAGCAAAAACGCATGCAGGTAAAACTGATGCGCCTTAGAAAGCAAAGCAGCATCGTCGATGATCTGAGCCTCATTAGGTTGGGGATTCGGGTTGTAGACGATGCGGTGGTTAAGCGACAAAGGGCGTACGGTGGATGCCTGGGCGTCTGCTAGCG
>NZ_VOSM01000103.1 GCF_007997015.1 Lujinxingia vulgaris | reverse complement strand
GGCTCACTTGAGTGGATGTTGTCACTCAATTGAAGTCCCTATCGTGGCAACGTCTATTCGTTCAACGGCTATGAGTCCTCGTACCCGCGACTGAGCCGCTCGCCTAGCGCCAGGAGAATAATTGACCACCTCGTCAAAGTCCGATTCCGCACAGCGCAACAAACGACCCAAAAATTCGGGTCAGCGTCAAGCGGGCGGTGCCCAGCGTCGTCGTGCTCGTCCCGGTGACGACACCGGCGTGAGCCCCGTGTTGGCCCGTGCCGAAACCGCCGTGCAGAAGGGGCCGCTCAAGCCCGCCAACCGTGCTCGCTTCCAAGTCGCGGCACTGCTGCTGCGCGAAGAGCGTGCTCGGGTGAAGATGGATGCCACCCTCACGGACTCTGAGCGCGCGAATGAACAAAAGCGCCTCGATGGCCTCGCGGGCATTCTCGCGAAGACTGCCGCTCGAGACACGAGCCTGCTGTCGATGTTGGGGGAGTCGGCACCGATCACTCCCGCAGCGAAGGCGTTGCGCCGTGACCT
>NZ_VOSM01000102.1 GCF_007997015.1 Lujinxingia vulgaris | reverse complement strand
CATGACAACTTGCTTGACGCGCTCTGCGATGCGGGGCTCCTTGCGCACGGCAAGAGCGAGGTTGGTGAGCGCGCCGGTTGGCACGAGCGTGACGGTGCCTGGCTCGTTCTGCATAACGGTGTCGATGATGAAGTCGACGGCGTGACGAGCATCCAACTCGATAAGAGGCTCGGGGAGCACGGGGCCGTCAAGACCGGATTCGCCGTGAATGGATTCGGCTACTTCGACTTCGCGCACGAGCGGGCGGTGGGCTCCGCGGGCGAAGGGCACGTCGGTGATGCCGGCGACGCGGGCAACGGCCAGAGCGTTGCGAGTGACTTTCTCGATTGTTTGGTTGCCCATCACGGTCGTGACTCCGAGGAGTTCGATGTGCGGGCTACCGTGAGCGAGCAGGATCGCAATCGCGTCGTCGTGCCCGGGGTCGCAGTCGAGGATAATTTTTTCAGCCATGATCAAAAGCATATATGAAAACGTCATTCATATATGTAGAGTTGAGATATGACAAATGATCTTATTGACGGTGCCGCCGCCCG
>NZ_VOSM01000101.1 GCF_007997015.1 Lujinxingia vulgaris | reverse complement strand
AGAGTTCTTCATACTTCGTCGTTCCCAACCCGTTGAGGATGACAGCGACGCGGGTCGAGTCTCCGACAGGCCGTTCGCTCAGAACACCATCGAGAAGCAATCGAGCAAGTTCATCGGCGGTGAGCCGCGGAACGTCGCGCACCCCTGGTTCGCCATGGATTCCGAGCCCAACGCTCATCGAGCCGGACGGGATGGAGAACAGCGGCTCGGCTGAACCCGGCATCGTGCATCCAGAGAATGCAACACCGAGTGAGCGAGTGGAGTCGTTCGCAGCCCGGCCAAGACGCTCAACCTCGTCGAGTGAGAGTCCTTCCGCTGCGGCAGCACCCATCACTTTGAAGACCGTAAAGTCGCCGGCAATTCCACGGCGTTGATCCGCGTCGGGCGATGAGCCCACGTCATCCGTCACGAGCACAACCCGCGTATCGATTCCTTCGCTGCGCAGACGCTCAGCCGCGATTCCAAAGTGCATCACGTCTCCGGCGTAGTTGCCGAAGCTCAAAACCACACCACGGCCCTCATTCGCAGCCTTCG
>NZ_VOSM01000100.1 GCF_007997015.1 Lujinxingia vulgaris | reverse complement strand
TAGACAGAGAGGCAGTACGCCGGGTGTTCGACCGAGGCCAACATCCGCGGCGCACTGCCGCAACAGGGTTCGGTTAGAACATTCCGTGACCGTTGACGGGGCTGACCGCGGCCGTGATGGGCTGAAGAACATCCCAGTGCTCGAGGGCAACGCCGTCGGCATCCATCTTCCAAATGTCGACGCCTGCCACGCCCAGGTCGTCAGCGTCATCGTTGTACAGGTTGAGGAAGTTGACGTGTGCCCACACCCAGTCGCCAGAAGCAATGATGCGGTGGATGACGACGCGCGCGTTCTGGCGCTGAGCCGTCAGCGCGGCGAAGGTAGCACCGAGTCCGGCAGCGCCATCCGGCAGCAGCGGGTTGTGCTGAATGTATTCGTCGGCGACGAGCTTGTTTGCCGCCTCAACCGAGTTCTTCTGGTTGATGGCTTGCTCATAGAAGTCGATGAGGTTGTTCTTGTTACGAACGGCACGCTCGTCGGTGGGGTCTACTGCTTCAATCATGATCTGTTTCCTTTTCTATGGGTGGGATGGGTT
>NZ_VOSM01000099.1 GCF_007997015.1 Lujinxingia vulgaris | reverse complement strand
CCTGCCGAAGTACGCTGTGAACTGGCGATGATGTCATAGCCCGCTAAGGTCGTGTAATCCTCGATCTCCTCCATGGACAGCAGCATCTTGGAGACCTTGTCTCGCACCGCCTCCGTGCGCCCCAGCGCCGAAACAGGAGGCAGCTGATAGGCCACTAGGGCGACGCCCTGGTCTTCCTGCGGCACCAGGCCCGGCGGCAGGCGATTGATCAGGAAGGCCACCGAACCGATCACGACCACGAACACCAGGATGCCCAGGACGGCATGCCGCAGGAACCACTGCACAGTGTTCGCGTAGCCATTCGATATCTTCTGGAATCCGGAATTGAAGTAGCGGAAAAACCAAGACTCCTTGCCCGAATCCTCCTTGCCCAGCAGCAGGGCCGAGAGTGCGGGCGCCAATGTCAGCGCGACAATGCCCGAGAACATCACCGAAACTGCAATGGTCACGGCGAACTGGCGGTAGAGCTCGCCCGTCATGCCACCCAGGAAGGCGACCGGTGCAAAGACGGAGATCAGAGTCAGGGTGGCAGCCAC
>NZ_VOSM01000098.1 GCF_007997015.1 Lujinxingia vulgaris | reverse complement strand
GCCGGGACCGGGTGCAGGACCGGGAACCGGGCACGGGGTGCGGGCGGGCACGGGCCGCGGGACGCTCCGGACCGGCGGGGCCGCGGAGCCGGTCGCCCGCCCGGACCTATACTGACAGCTCAGTCCGTACGCCAGAGTGGAGAAGCACGAGTGTTCCAGATCCTGATGCTGACCGACGCGGACGGACCTTCGGCATCGGTGCTCCCGGCCCTCGACCTGCTCAACCACAAGGTCTCGGTCGCCCCGACGCGGACCGTGTCCGGCAGCCTCGACGGCCGGTCCCCGGACGTGGTCCTGCTGGACGGGCGCACCGACCTGATCACCGCCCGCAACCTCGCGCAGCTGCTCACCGCCAAGGGCCTGGCCGCGCCGCTGCTGATGGTCCTCACCGAGGGCGGGATGGCGGCCGTGGCCGCGAACTGGATGGTCGACGACGTCGTGCTCGACACCGCCGGCCCCGCGGAGGTCGAGGCGCGGCTGCGCCTGGCCTCCTCCCGCACGGCCGAGGTCCCCGAGGACGACACCCGCATCCGTGC
>NZ_VOSM01000097.1 GCF_007997015.1 Lujinxingia vulgaris | reverse complement strand
CCACCCTCTCCTGATTGAATATGCAGACCTTGCTCAGCAAAAGCCTTACCTGCAACTTGCGCTACACGTGTAATAGCCTGAGAGGGATCTGTCTTCGCACGATACTGCCTTACTACTTTTTCGTTGTGAGTTAGTGTAATAGAGACATCAAAGCGACTAAGCGCAATACGCTTTATCAACTCATCAATATGGCTAAATTCCGTTTTTTCGGTACGCAAGAATTTACGACGAGCTGGGGTGTTAAAAAATAAATCTTTTACTTCAATCGTTGTGCCATCAGGGTGCGCTACAGGCTTTACTTGCACGGCCATATCGCGACCTTCTGCAAATGCTTGCCAAGCAGCTTCTTGATCTTTTGGTTTTGAGCTCAGCGTTAAACGCGATACAGAGCTAATTGACGCAAGCGCTTCTCCCCTAAAACCAAGTGAACAAATATTTTCAAGGTCATCTAGAGATTTTAATTTACTCGTAGCGTGACGAGAAAGCGCGAGCGTTAGCTCATCTTTACTTATCCCTGAACCGTTATCACGTATACGAA
>NZ_VOSM01000096.1 GCF_007997015.1 Lujinxingia vulgaris | reverse complement strand
GCGAGAACAATCCGCTGCTGCGCCGCGTATACGCCCTGGACGGCGACAAGGAGGAAACCCGCCGCGTCTATGCCGAATGGGCCGAACAGTACGACCGCGACACCCTTGACGGGATGGGCTATGTGGCGCCCGGCCTGGTCGCCAGGGACGCGAAGGTTCTGGACGCGGGCTGCGGCACCGGTCTGGCCGGTGTGGAGCTGAAGAAGCTGGGGTTCACCAATATCGACGGCAACGACCTGTCGCGCGAGATGCTCGAAGTGGCCGGCGAAAAGAACGCTTACGGCCAGTTGTCCGAGGCGGACCTGACCGTGCCGCTGGAGATTGCCGACGACAGCTACGACGCCGTGATCTCGGTAGGTGTCTTCACAAGCGGCCACGTCAAGCCGAAGGCCCTGGACGAGTTGGCGCGCGTGACCCGCAAGGGCGGGCAGATCGTCGTGACGGTGCACGAGAAGGTCTGGGAGGCTGACGGCTATCCGGACTATCTGGAAGACATGGAGATGCGCGGCCTGGTCAACATCCAGGCGGTGAAGGAAGCGCCT
>NZ_VOSM01000095.1 GCF_007997015.1 Lujinxingia vulgaris | reverse complement strand
ATGTCATCCGAAAAGACCGGCCAAAGCCTTCCCCACGCCTCCGACAAGCGTCTGCTGATCGTCGATGACGACGAGCGTTTCTGCAAACGCCTGGGACGTGCCATGGAACAACGCGGCTTTGCCGTAGAGATGGCGGCGAGCGTCGAGGAAGGTGTTGAAGCGGCGCGGGCACGCCCACCCGCCTATGCCGTGGTGGACCTGCGCCTGGGCGATGGCAGCGGGCTGGATGTCGTGGAAACCCTGCGGGCTGCACGTGGGGATACGCGTATCATTGTGCTGACGGGCTATGGAAACATCGCGACGGCCGTTGCCGCGGTCAAGGCCGGAGCAACCGACTACCTGCCCAAGCCGGCCGATGCCGATCAGATCGAATCCGCCCTGCTGGCGCGCGAGGGCAGCCTGCCGCCACCCCCCGAGCAACCGATGTCGGCCGACCGCGTGCGCTGGGAGCATATCCAGCGGGTTTATGAACAGTGTGACCGCAACGTTTCGGAAACCGCCCGACGCCTACGCATGCATCGACGCACTCTGCAACACATCCTGGC
>NZ_VOSM01000094.1 GCF_007997015.1 Lujinxingia vulgaris | reverse complement strand
GCTGTCCTTGACAGGGATCTCCCTCCACTGAGGCCGACACCAGGCCCCGGCCTGGTCGATACGAGAGCCCAGGACAAGAGCTTGAGACGACGAAAGGAAAGCAATAGTGATGGTAGAGCAAGCAAAGCAAATCGTAGTGGGCTACGACGGGTCCGAGTTCAGTGACCGCGCCCTGGACTGGGCCATCCGCGAAGCCGGGGCCTTGTCGATGGAAGTGAAGGTAGTGGTGTCCCTGGGCCGGCCCATGGCCATGGACCCCAGCATCTACGGTGTCTTCCTGCAGTCCATCGAGGAAGAAGCTGAGCAGGTCGCAGCAACCGCGGTGTCCCGGGCCCGGGCCCACGGTGTGACGGCTCTCGGGGTAGTGGAACACGGGGACGCGGCCGGGGTGCTGGTGCACGAGTCGCAGACCGCCTCGGTGCTGGTGGTAGGCAAGCGCGGCCGGCACGGAGTGCGCGGACGGGTCGGATCCGTCTCGGCCGCGGTGGCAGCTCACGCCAAGTGCCCCGTCATGGTCCTACCCGACCGGTGGGACCCGCAGACCGGA
>NZ_VOSM01000093.1 GCF_007997015.1 Lujinxingia vulgaris | reverse complement strand
GCGGATACTCCTCGACGGTTGAGAGCGGATTGGTACGAATCGGTGACCACAGCGTCGACCCCGAGAGCGAAGAGTTGATCGAGCTGCTCCTCTTCGGTGACGGGCCAGAACTCGGCAACCAGGGTGGAGGCGCACACCATCACGCCGAGAGCTCGCGCACCATGAACGTCGCCGGTGGCGGCGCCGACAGCGATCGGGTGAAGGGCGATCGCTCCGACCGCAGCGGCATACGATGCGGCCTCTTCCATCACGACAAGGTGGCGAAGACCAATCTTGAGAGACGGATGCGCGACAGCAAGCGCCGCCATCGACACATGATTAGTGGAGGTGATTGTCACGCGCTCGTGCATACGACGCTTGTGCACGAGCTCTGCGACCGCAACAGCGGCGGGGCTGGCTCCCTCACCGTGCTGCGGGTCTTCCTTCACATCAAGGATGAGATGGGCATCGGAACCGGCCAGCAACTCGACCACTTCAGCAAGCGTCGGAATTCGGGTGCCAGCGAATCCCTCGCGCCCAACGCCAATGTCGACCGTCTTCAACTCAGCCAA
>NZ_VOSM01000092.1 GCF_007997015.1 Lujinxingia vulgaris | reverse complement strand
ACCACGGACAGCATCTCGCAGAAGATGCGCCCGGCCGGTGGCAGACGGTTCACGATCACTGCAATCCGGATGTGATTATTGCCGGCCGAGGCCAGGGCGGCCCCGACAAAGGTCATGAAGACCATCAGGAAGGTCGAGTATTCCTCGGTAAAGGCAAAGGAAAAGTCGGTGACGTAACGCACAACCACATTGGCGAAGCTGATCAGGCAGATCAGCGCCATGGCCACTGCCCCCAGGGCGCGTTCCGTTGTAATGGGAATGCGCGGTTCCTCAACCGGCACCGCGGCCTGGCCTTCTTCCTCTATGTCACTCATGAATGACCTTCAGCCCTCACCGAGCTGTCATCTGGCACGATAAACTCTGGAAAGAGGGAGGCGACAAGCCTGCCGCCTCCCCTTCTCTCGTTCAGCGGTTCTCGATGGCCTCTTCGGCCTTTTCCACCAGGTCCGGGCCGATTTCCTGGGCCCATTCCTCATAGACGCCACGTGTAGCCTCGACGAAAGCGGCGCGCTCCTCGTCTGTCAGGCGGATCACCTCGACGCCCTTCTCCAGA
>NZ_VOSM01000091.1 GCF_007997015.1 Lujinxingia vulgaris | reverse complement strand
ATGTTATCTTGGCTTTGAAGGCGTAAACTTTCGATATCCGTGCCATCACTTTTCCAGACTTTATGGTATTCCTCTACAAGCCAACGGTGCTCATAGTAGGTGATGATAGCTAAGGCGTCTTCTTTGCTGGTGACTGGTTCACTGGTTAATAGGTGCCAGCTTAAGCCGTTCTTAGCGTTTCCTCGCTCTGTACAGCCGACATAGTAAACTGGGAGGGAGTGTCCTTTCTTATTGTAAGGCGCTTTGAGTGTCACTGGCGCATAGGTGATATCCAGTGTTGCGCTTCGGGCTTTTCTTCCTCCTTTTTGTGCAATGTGGATGTGTTTGGTGCCTGCACTCATCAGCTCGCTTGCAAACGCATAGAGCTTATCCCCACCTTCTTCAATATGACGACTTTGCATCGAGCGTACGACGAATCGTTGCTGCTCGGTCAGTTTATACTGCAAGTATTCGTAGATGTCCGCTTCGCGGTCACACACCGATATCACGTTCGCCATTTGTCCTTGCAGCCGCTCTGCCATCGCTCGTGACGCTGACTCCCACTTGTAACTTTC
>NZ_VOSM01000090.1 GCF_007997015.1 Lujinxingia vulgaris | reverse complement strand
AACGCCAACAGCAGATGCTAGACGACCAAGAGCGATACACACAGCAGCAGCTACGCAAGAAAGACCAGGATATAGCCGAATTGACAGCCTCATTGAACAAATTGGCAAGAACGAAGACGCAAGAGCTGGAACGCTTACCGACGTTGTTCAAACAGTTGCAAACTTCAATGACAGAACAAACAAACGTGTTCAACAGCTGGGCAACGCATCGGACAAATCACGTAACAACGCAAGCAACGTTGATAAGCGAGTTATTGGCGTTAGGAAACGTTCAGATGCAGCTCGTGGAGCAGTTGAAGAGATATCAGAGCACGATAACACCGCCCGATTATCTAAAGAGCGATACGATGCAATTAGAGAGCGATACCGTGAAGTTAGAGGACGGATTGAGCGAATTAGTGAACGCACAGATCAAAATAGAGCAGTCACAAGCGAAAATCAAAGGCTCGCAGACAGAAATACAGGCGGAATTGAAGGAATTAAACAAATTACTGAACAAGTGAGAGAGGCAATAAAAGCGAAAGAGCAAGAACTTGAGCGTGCTAGAGCACCCAC
>NZ_VOSM01000089.1 GCF_007997015.1 Lujinxingia vulgaris | reverse complement strand
AAGACCTCATCGACACGGAACTGGGCTTGGGGACTCAGCTTCCTTAGGGACAGGGAGACATTCACGTTGCCACGGTGGAGCCGCTCCTTGAGCCGCCGTCTTAAGTCGGGCTCCAAGCTGTCAAAGCCTTGCGGCCCGCGAAAGCGAATCTCGAGACCGCGGCCGTTCACGCTCTTCACCTCCCAAACCCAGGAGTAGATATCGTTTCCTCCCTGTACGCGGGCAAAACCGGTCATGGAGGCAATGGCAGAAGAAGTCATGAAGTGATACCAAGCTGTGAGTTACTTTGGAAAAGGCGTCACTTAATAACCGTCTGAAGGAGTAACGGCAACCTGCAGAGGAGTCCGCCATGCTGTTCCGCAGCAAACAGACTGCTCCTAACTGATCTGCCCAGAACTCTGTGATTCCAGCATCAGAGTGGCCTTCGTGACTCCGGTCTGGTTCAGGTGGAACAGCAGGTTTCCGCCAAATGCTTCCCAGTCCAACTCACCATTTTCCAATAACTTACCAATACCTACAAAAACAATCCAATCCAATTCAAACCCTTACGGAGCCA
>NZ_VOSM01000088.1 GCF_007997015.1 Lujinxingia vulgaris | reverse complement strand
TTTCATGAAGTCTTCCAGCTGGTCTGGTCCGGCCGGCTCGAGAACGACGGCTTCAACCGCCTGGTCCTGGCCGCCGGTCTGGCGGCCCGGGAAATTCGCATCATGCGCGCCTTCTGCCGTTATCTGAGGCAGACGCAGATACCCTTCAGTCAGGCCTACATGGAGGACACGCTGGCGCGGAACGCAGGTCTGACCCGCCAGATTTCGGAGCTGTTCCTGCGTCGCTTCGACCCGAAGCGTGCGCGCAATCGCAAGCAGACCGAGAAGGACTGTGCCCAGCTGGTGACGGAGATCGAAGCCGCTCTCGACGATGTCACCAACCTGGACGAGGATCGCATCCTGCGGCGGTATCTCAATCTCGTCCTGTCCATGCTGCGCACGAACTATTTCCAGCGCGATAAGACAGGCGCGCTGAAGTCCTACATCTCGTTCAAGTTCGATGCCGAAATGCTGGAGGAGTTGCCACAGCCAAGGCCCTTCCGCGAGATCTTCGTCTATTCTCCACGGGTGGAGGGCGTGCACCTGCGTTTCGGCGCCGTGGCCCGCGGCGGGCTGC
>NZ_VOSM01000087.1 GCF_007997015.1 Lujinxingia vulgaris | reverse complement strand
GTTTCCGAGCGCACCAGCGCTTCACCGCTCTTGATCAGGGCAATATCGCTTGATGTACCTCCCACATCGATGGTGATGGCATCTTCGAACCCGGCGGCACGCGCTGTGGCCGACCCCCCGATTACGCCAGCCGCCGGTCCTGAAAGGAATAATCGCACCGGTCGCTGGCGCGCCACCTGGGAAGCTGCCAATCCGCCGCGCGATTGCATGATCTGCAGAGGCGCCGGGATCTTCGCCTGAAGTAGGGAAGTCTCCATGTTCTCGAGATAACAATCGACAACCGGTTTCACGTAACCGTCGAAGGCCGTGACGGCTGTGCGCTCGTACTCCCGGAATGCCGGGTCAACCTCCGAGGACAAAGACACCGGTAACTAAAACACCACCTCGTGTATGTAATCTGCCACCGCACGTTCATGCGAGGGGTTGGCGAAAGAGAACAGCAAACTGACCGCTATGGCCTCAACCTCCTGTTCCAACAACTTCTGGACTGCAGCTTGCAGGCTTTTCTCATCCATGGGGACAACGATGCTGCCGTCCGCGGCCACGCGTTCGCTGAC
>NZ_VOSM01000086.1 GCF_007997015.1 Lujinxingia vulgaris | reverse complement strand
GCATAAGTCCGACCGTGCTGGCCACTTCGCTTTCCGTGGGCTCGGCTTCAGTCTCCTCGTCACTGCGTTCCTGCGGGGCCTTCAGCTCGAGCTGGTCCCACAGGAGTCTCCGTAGCCAGCCCGGTCGGGAGCGTCATCTATATCTGATAGAGGAGATAAGAATACTAATCCTGCTTTGGCCTGCTGGGAACAAGCCGCTGGCTTCAGGATCCGCAACGGAAGGCGGCGACTCCTGCGGGATAGCGAAGTGCCGAAATCCACTCGGACGCCAGTCAATGCTTGACCGAAGCTTGCGAGGGCAAGCATTTGCGACGAGCTTGCGCAGGAGCACAAGTTCTTTGTTAGTTCGGCGCGAGCCCGCGGAACGCGTCCGCCTGAAGTGGAGGATCCAACACAGCTTCCATTAGTTTTATTCATCGAATTGAAAAATTATTCTTTTGTCTACAAGCTAAAACAAAAAGCCGCGCCCATAAAGGACGCGGCTTTCTGTTTTTATCATTTTCCGATCACGAATTGCTCGAAGCGGTCGTAATCCACTTTGCTGAGCTCGACTTTCA
>NZ_VOSM01000085.1 GCF_007997015.1 Lujinxingia vulgaris | reverse complement strand
GACCGCTTTCATGAAATCGTCTGTCAGGGTCACGGAAATGTTCGCGCCTGTCAGGAATTCTTCGTTATGGACCGAGTAGGTTCCGCCGTCGCGCAGCTTCGTTTCAGCATCGCGCATGATCTTCTCGTTGAATCCGCCCATTCCCGGAATTGCCCGGTAGTTCAGGATCCCTTGGTACATGGCCTCTTCCTGTTCGAGGAGCGGCTTGAACTTCAATTTCTCATTTGCCAGCTTTTTGATCATTTCGTCTTCCGTATTCTCGATCAAGTAGCGGAGTATGCGCGGGTTCTGTATTTTTGAAATGATGAATTCCGCGATATCCGGATGCCAATCAGCCAGCATGATCATCTGGGCGCCGCGGCGGGATCCGCCTTGTTCGACCAAGTGCGTCAGTTTCGCAATGTCGTCGAGCCAGGAAACCGAACCCGATGATTTTCCGTTGACCCCGCGCGCAAGCGTGTTTCTCGGGCGCAGTGTAGAGCCGTTCGTGCCGACGCCGCCGCCCCGGGACATGATTTCCATCACTTGTTTGCGGTGGTCTGAAATGCCTTCACGCGAAT
>NZ_VOSM01000084.1 GCF_007997015.1 Lujinxingia vulgaris | reverse complement strand
AGACGGCTTGGGCGATCTGGAGGTGATGCCCGGGAACGCCCTCGTGATAGACGGTTGTCGCCTCGCGCCACGTGGTGAACTCAGTGACCGATTCCGGCACAGACCACCACATGCGACCCGGCCTCGAAAAGTCATCGCTCGGCCCCGTGTAATAGATGATTCCGTCGTGAGTCGGCGCAATCATGCACTCCAACGCGCGCATGGGCTCTGCGATATCAAAGTGGGTGCCTGCCAACGCTTCGATGGCGTCATCGCTGAGCTGCTGCATCCACCTCTGCAGGGCATCGGTGCCGTGCAGCGTTCGCGAAGGGTCAGAGTCAAGAAGCTCGATTGCTTCGGCGATGGATGCTCCCGGCTTGATCTCGTGCGCGATCTGCTTTTGCTCAGCAGTCATGCGCGCCAGTTCCTCAATCCCCCACTCATAGGTTTCATCGAGGTCGACCGTGGCACCGAGGAAGCGTTGAGACTGCAACGCGTAAAGCTCGCGTCCAAAAGCGTCCTGAGGTGTCGCCCGCGGAGCAAGCTCGTCACTCAAAAAACGCTCAAGTTGCTGATAACTGG
>NZ_VOSM01000083.1 GCF_007997015.1 Lujinxingia vulgaris | reverse complement strand
ACTGGGCATATTTTCCGTGATGTGGTCCGAGCACTGCTCATACAAGTCATCCAAGAAGTGGCTGAAGTCCCTGCCCACAACAGGGCAGCACGTGATCCAGGGACCTGGCGAGAATGCGGGCGTCATAGACTTAGGAGAAGGCCAGGCGGCCGTCTTCAAGATCGAGAGCCACAACCACCCCAGTTTCATAGAATTTTATTAGGGGGTGGTTATGGGTGTCGGTGGCATTCTGCGAGATGTATTCACCATGGGCGCCCGCCCCATCATGAACCTGAACGCGCTGCGCTTCGGAGATCCGCGACATCCAAAGACCCGCCACCTTCTGGCTGGTGTGGTCGCCGGCATCGGTGGGTACGGGAACTGTGTCGGCATTCCCACGGTGGGCGGCGAGATCAACTTTCACCCCGCCTACAACGGCAACATCCTCGTCAACGCCATGACCGTAGGCCTGGCACCAAGCGACCGCATATTCTATTCGGCGGCTGCGGGCCCCGGAAACCCGGTTGTCTACGTCGGCTCGAAGACAGGGCGGGACGGGATACATGGCGCCACCATGGCCAG
>NZ_VOSM01000082.1 GCF_007997015.1 Lujinxingia vulgaris | reverse complement strand
GACTCACGCAAGCCCGCCGACAAAGCCACTCAGGTCGTCCTGGCGCACCAGGGACAGCCGCACCCGGCCGCGGCAGCCGCGGGCCTTGCAGGGCGTCTCCTGCTCCAGTTCGGCAATCGTCAGGAAGTCCCGCTCCGGCGACACGCAGATGACCGCGCGTGTCAGGTAGTGCGTATGCCCGCACCGCCGGCAGCGCGCCTCCAGCTTCTGCGCGTCGGCCAGGTCGCCGACACGGATGTTCTCCTTCCAGCCGCTCACCAGAAGTCCTCCGCCGAGGGCACACGCATATAGCTGATCTTTCCACCTACATGGCCGCCCTTGGGCGGGTTCCAGTGGCCCAGGCTGACCACGGTGCCGGCATAGCGGGCGTTCAGTTCATCAATAACCCGGCTGATGTCCTCCCAGCGCTGTCGGGCCCGGTCGTCGCGCAGCAGCAGGTCAAGCTGCCGTTCGCCAGCCGGCGACAGGTCATAGAGCGTCACGCCCACACGAAAGATCATCACGCCCCGTGGATAGGCCTGTTCCACCCGCTTCCAGAGTCCGGCCAGGGCGGAGAGGATGGCCT
>NZ_VOSM01000081.1 GCF_007997015.1 Lujinxingia vulgaris | reverse complement strand
CTTCCAACTGTTCTTTGAAAAAATTCACTGGTCATAACCAGTTTTTGAAAAAAAATGTGTATACACCTGAAGGGTAAATGTTGTGAAAGTTTTTTCGAACACCCAAAATGGACTCGGATGAATGCACAAATTGATAAAAGAACATATTTTGGAAACATTGGGTTGATTTAAAATAGAGGAAATGAATCCTGAGCCCTAGCATCACATGACCATAAAAATTTGACACTTGAGTGTCCGCATAGGTGCATGCATGACCAGTTTTGCATAAAATTTCCAAATCATCATTTTTGCATTTGTGTCATGGAAATAATGTGGGACATCCCCTTTATCCTTGAGCCAAACCAAACCCTGACATATATCATGTCCAGCCATTCTACAAGCCTTGAGCCAAAATCCTGACTCACCATAAACCTTGACCCAGGGTGAGAATGTCAATCCTTACCCTCGGAAGCAAAAAAGAAGAGAAGGAAAATTTCCAATCAAAGAGAAAGCAAAAAAAGAAGAGAAGGAAAATTTCCAATCAAAGAGAAAGCAAAAAAAAAAAAAGAAAAGGAAATTCCCAATC
>NZ_VOSM01000080.1 GCF_007997015.1 Lujinxingia vulgaris | reverse complement strand
CAGACGCGGGAGGTGCGTGCGGCCGCTATCCGCCTTCACACCGCTCCCAAGGCCTATCACGGCTGCGAACCGGGCCCCGAGGAGTGGCTCATCGTCATCTGGCCGCCCGGCAAGCCCGAGCCGACCGACTTTTTCCTGTCAAACATGGGCCGGCGGGTGCGCCCCAAACGGGTGATCGAGCTGGGATGTTTGAGATGGCGTGTCGAGCGCGACTATCAGGACATGAAGCAGGATGTCGGCATGGAGCACTACGAAGGACGCACATGGGTGGGCTGGAACCATCATTTGACCATCTGCATGGCGGCGTTCGCTTTCCTGGCAATCCAGCGAAAGCTTTTTCCCCCTGAAACCCCTCGAATCGATCGCCTCGGTGCGCAAGCGAATCATCAAAAGTCTGGATCGTAAACGAGGCCACTGCCAGCACTGTAAGCGGCCCTACAACGAGGAGCACCCGCCACCAGCCCCCCCGGATCCGGTACCGAGGCAACCTCGAGCACAACTTGCCCGTGAATGGCTGGTCGATCGTCTACGTTTCAAGCGGTTTCTGGGTGAACTGATCAAGTAGTA
>NZ_VOSM01000079.1 GCF_007997015.1 Lujinxingia vulgaris | reverse complement strand
AAACCAAGGGCTTTCAGGGACAGCCCGCGGCGAAGGATAATGACCAGGAACAGGATCAGCAGGATGATCAGGGACTGCAACAGGAAGCCAACCAGCACCAATTGAAGTTGTGATCCCGTCGATTCCGGAAGGGCTCTGAAACCTTGAGAAAAAGTCTGCAACAACCAGGGCAGGACAAATCGGACGCTTGCCAGGACAGCGATCAGAAATAGCAGCGTGTCCGCCAGTGTGACCCTGTAAAGCTCGTGATATCCCTTCATGCCTGAGCGATCGATTCCTGAAGCAGTGACAGTGCATGCCTCAGGCTCGCATGTCGGACGGCATGACGGTTCCCCGGAAACACCTGATGCATCGCCCATGTCTGCAGCTGGCTTCCCGCCAGAGCGAAGTGAACCAAGCCCACCGGCTTTTCAGTGCTACCGCCTCCAGGTCCAGCGATTCCCGTAATCGATATGGCCCGCTGTGCATTGGGGCTTTTGTCCAAGGCTCCTTCTGCCATTGCGACGGCGGTTTCGTAACTGACGGCTCCGAAACTCTCGATTACCTCCGGGGGCACGCCCAACAAACGT
>NZ_VOSM01000078.1 GCF_007997015.1 Lujinxingia vulgaris | reverse complement strand
CCTTGCGGACCAGGGCGCGCGCCTGCAGCACGCTCTTGGTCCAGCCATAGCTGTGGCGCAGCCCGTGCTGCTCCACCGCCCGCTCGTGGAAGTGCTTCACCGTCCAGCCCGTGTAGCGCTGGTTATACAGCGCCGCGATGCGCTCGACCTCATCCGCCGGCACCCGGTGCGGGCTCGTCTTGCCCAGCCGCCGGTCCAGCAGACCGGCCGCGCCCTCCACCTCGTAGCGCACCCGCCAGCGCCGGAACGTCCGCTCCGAAACGCCCAGCCACTGCGCCGCCTCCAAGGCGCTCAACCGCTGACCGCGGTGGCGCTCGTAAATCTCCTCAAACCGCATCCGTCGTACCTCTTGAAGCACCTCTGCCCGGTCCATCGCCACCCCCCTCGTTCAAGGGCGGTTCTAAACCCGGACAGATCACGTGCTACAAAACCCGGACAGATGACATGTTAGCGACACGCGTCCGTGCAATCGCTTGCATACCGCAACGAACGCCTGTCATGCTGACGGCGAGTGATTTCAGTCCAGGCCAGTCGATCCTCCGTCGTTGTCGCAAACCACAGAGAATCATAA
>NZ_VOSM01000077.1 GCF_007997015.1 Lujinxingia vulgaris | reverse complement strand
ATGCCGAGCTTCGTGCCCAGCAGGCCCTTCACCTGGCGTTCGAAAGTGGTAGTCATTGGGATGCGATCCTCTTTACAGCTTGATTTCGATGTTCACGTCAGCCGGCAGGTCGAGGCGCATGAGCGAGTCGACGGCCTTCGGCGTGGGGTCGATGATGTCGATCAGCCGCTTGTGCGTGCGCATCTCGAAGTGCTCACGGCTGTCCTTGTACTTGTGCGGCGAGCGGATGACGCAGTACACGTTCTTCTCCGTGGGCAGCGGCACGGGGCCGACCACCGTGGCGCCTGCGCGCGTCACCGTCTCAACGATCTTCCGGGCCGAGACGTCGATGACCTCGTGGTCATAAGACTTCAGCCGGATGCGGATTTTCTGTCCCGCCATGGCGTCGTGACTCTCTTTCTTGAACGATCTTCCCTGTGACGGAGCCGAGGGCTCCTTGTGCATGGCGCCACCTGGTGGGCGCCCCTCCACGCAGACTGAATCCGGAAGGATCCGGGTTCCTCACCCTGCTGGAGCTCCGACCCCCGAACTCGGGCGTGTCGTCCCGTGCTGGCACGGGGGCACACCGATTCC
>NZ_VOSM01000076.1 GCF_007997015.1 Lujinxingia vulgaris | reverse complement strand
GAGTAGCGGGGACAGGATTCGAACCTGTGACCTTCGGGTTATGAGCCCGACGAGCTACCTGGCTGCTCCACCCCGCATCACGATCGACACGCTTACAACGTAAGGGCCGACCTTCGTGTTACAAGTAGCGGGGACAGGATTCGAACCTGTGACCTTCGAATTATGAGCCCGACGAGCTACCTGGCTGCTCCACCCCGCATCACGATCGACACGCTTACAACGTAAGGGCCGACCTTCGTGTTACAAGTAGCGGGGACAGGATTCGAACCTGTGACCTTCGGGTTATGAGCCCGACGAGCTACCTGGCTGCTCCACCCCGCATCACGATCGACACGCTTACAACGTAAGGGCCGACCCTCGTGTTACGAGTAGCGAGGACAGGATTCGAACCTGTGACCTTCAGATTATGAGCCCGACGAGCTACCTGGCTGCTCCACCCCGCATCACGATCGACACGCTTACAACGTAAGGGCCGACCTTCGTGTTACAAGTAGCGGGGACAGGATTCGAACCTGTGACCTTCGGGTTATGAGCCCGACGAGCTACCTGGCTGCTCCACCCCGCATCAAGGCTG
>NZ_VOSM01000075.1 GCF_007997015.1 Lujinxingia vulgaris | reverse complement strand
GGAAGAGGCGCCGTAGGCGGCCCCGCACACCGTGTCGGCCTCGGCCGAGAGCAGGGTGTTCACAAAGGTCGTGAGCATCTCTCGGAGCAGGTCCGGGGAGGCCTGGGCGAGGTGCTCGTGGAGGAACTGGGCAGGGTCGATACTGGAAGGAGCGGTCATCGTGATGGTCCTCTTCGAGAGTGCTGTGGAAGGTTCACTCGAAGGATCACGCGGTGACCGCCTCCGTCTATGACGACGCGCTCACCGGGCTACCCGTACACCACCCTGCCGGACTCAACTGCGGTCGTTGACCATTTGGGCGTGCACCACAGGAGAACGACAGTCCCCTAACCCTAGGGTTGCGGGACGTCTCGCCAGCATCACCCCGGCCCCGTGGAGTCCTCCGGATTTCCGCAGATCTCTGCGGCGTGGGATGGCCTGCAGCTATGTGCTGTAACCGGACAGGGGCAATCCTGTCGTGAAGGTCAGTTGCGAGACACGCGCAGTGAGTGCAGGCCTCGGCAACTGCACCGCTAAAATGTACAATTTAGCTATGATTCGGATTCCCGCAACGCAAGCCCGGCAGCGGTGGGCGC
>NZ_VOSM01000074.1 GCF_007997015.1 Lujinxingia vulgaris | reverse complement strand
TCATCGTCGCGAACAAATTTCAGACCGGCTTCGACGAGCCGCGCCTCATGGCCATGTACGTCGACAAGAAGCTCTCCGGCGTCGCCACAGTCCAGACGCTCTCGCGGCTGAACCGCATCTATCCGGGCAAGACCGCCCCGATGGTCGTCGACTTCCGCAACACGCCGGCGAGCATCGAGAAGGACTTCAAGCTCTACTACTCAGACGCGCACGTCGACGGGGACGTCGATCCCAACGCGCTCTACACGATCGGAGAGCGGCTCGACGACGCCTTCTTGAACGACGATGGCGGCGAAGCCATCGCAAAGGCCCTCTCGCCCATCAAGAACCGCTGGAGCGGTCAGTGGCGGCAGGCGAGGCTGGCCAAGGACAAGGCGCAGAAGGAGGCATTGGAAGGCTTCCGCGCGGATGTGCTCAGTTACCGCAACGCCTGGCAGTTCCTCAGCCAGATCGTCGATTACCAAGACCCCGAGCTGCACCGCCGCGCAATCCTCGCGACCCTGTTGGGACGCAATCTCCACACCGATGGCAAC
>NZ_VOSM01000073.1 GCF_007997015.1 Lujinxingia vulgaris | reverse complement strand
CTCAAGCATCGCTCTTGCGCAGGCTAAGTACAGCCTGTTGCTCAATGAGGCGGGTGGCATCATCGATGACCTCGTCACCTATCGCCTCGCCGATGACCACTTCTTGGTTGTCGCCAATGCCGGAAACCGCTTTGCCGCAGCAACAGCGCTCACTGAACGGGCCGTCGGCTTTGAGGTCGCGGTCACCGATGAGAGCGACGACTATGCGCTGATCGCCGTTCAGGGGCCGGTCTCGCGTGCCATCCTCGAGGCGACCGCGGGGCTCACTGACTTTGCGACACCGCTCGACGAACTCAAGTACTACCGCGAAACCGCGGCCATCGGTCGCACTGGCTACACGGGCGAAGACGGCTTCGAGCTATACATTCACGTGGGTGCCGCGGCCGCCCTGTGGGCAGCGCTCACGGTCGCCGGCGAACCGCTCGGTCTCGTGCCCGCCGGTCTCGCGTGCCGAGACACTCTCCGCCTTGAAGCGGGCATGCCGCTGTATGGACACGAACTCAACCTCGGCACCTTCCCCGTGCAAGCCGGTCTTGGCCGCGTCGTCGCGCTCAGCAAGGAAGGTGACTTCGTCGGTCGC
>NZ_VOSM01000072.1 GCF_007997015.1 Lujinxingia vulgaris | reverse complement strand
GTGACAAACAAGCGATTGGACTTGCCGGAAGACAAGCGGGACAGGAGATCCTCTTCGTCGTTCTCTTCTTCCTCTCGCTTCCAAACCTTGACTCCCAAATAAATCGGTATGAGACCGAGCAGGCCGACCCAGTGAGTCGGTACGAGCGTCAAGCCATACGCAGCCAATAGACTGACACCCACTAATATGGCTGTTCCCAAATATTGACCGATGACTATGGATTTTAACTGACCTTTTTTCATCGTCTGCGAAAACAGGATCAACAAAATGATGACATAATCAATGCTGGTCGCAACGTAAGCTGCAACAGCGGAAAAAATTGTCGTAATCAGCTCCACCAACTCCTTTGTGGATACTAGAGCCAACTAATATCCTTCTAATAGTTATACGTTCAAACGAACGTTTGATTAATACAAGTGTACAAATATTTCGCTAGATTGTCAATTATACATTCAAATGATTGTTTTAATATTTGAACAGGCTTGTTATAATGAACAGGGAGTGACAAGCGGCAAGGCGAATCGGAAAATTGGTATAGCTAATCCGGACTTGTCCTGTTAAGCATTCTATTTCTATGAAT
>NZ_VOSM01000071.1 GCF_007997015.1 Lujinxingia vulgaris | reverse complement strand
TAAATAATTACCATCATATGTGTTGATGATTGTTATTTGATACTTAAAATTTAGTGTTTAATTCTCTGGTAATCGATTACCACAATGTGCCACAACGTGATCCATGCATTTGACAGACACATGCAAAGCCCTGTTATGCCCTCTCCCCTCGGCAGGGATTTCTTCTTCGGCGAAGGCGAGATAGTTGTTGGCAGTGATATTGTTGACCAGCCCTCCGAAACCTTCTACCGAGATATCTTGGGCCACATGAGCCTCGTTCAGCACTTTTACTAGCAGAGCCCGATGAGGCTCGGAGCTCATAAGTAACTCCAGCAGCGAGACCCTAGCCGGGGTTTTGTTGAGCTGTTCGATAACCTTGAATTCGCTCTGCTGAATTATCCGGAGGAACTCGCTGGCTTCCTCTAGCGACACCTCCTTTCTACCATCCCTTTTCTCCGGGGGCCCCTTTGCTGGCATATCTTTATTCGAAGCGTGGGGTGCTTCGCCATCTTGTTCCTCCACCACTTTTCCTTTTCCCTTGACGTCCGCGGGTTGGACTGGTAGGTCCGGAGGCACGAACACACGACCACTACGGGTCACAC
>NZ_VOSM01000070.1 GCF_007997015.1 Lujinxingia vulgaris | reverse complement strand
CTCAATATCAAGTTAATTAGGCAAGCTGTGGAAAAGGCTGTTTTCACCTTTGCACTAAGCCAATCTGCTGGCTTAGCGGTCATCCGCTAAGCGCAACACTCCTGGGCTAAGCGCGAGGAAGAATCCAGAAGAAGATGAGCTGTACAAATTCGCTAAGCGCACCGCTTCATCTCACTAAGTGCACCGCTTCAGTTCATCCGCTAAGCGAGAAAGGCACGCTAAGCCAAAATTCACTAACGTGCGCTAAGCGGTCCATACGTGCGCTAAGCGCACGAGCATGAACAAGGCCACCTATTTAAGCCTGAAATTTGATTTTAGAGAGAGAGTTTGGACTGGGATTCAGAGCTTTGCATGTCTAGAGTTTCTAGAGAGAGAAAGGTCCAAGTTCCAGAGAGTTTTGAGAGATTTTGTTGTGTGAAGACCTGCAGAGAATCGAGCTTGAAGAGGAAGCCATCCTGAGAGCTTGAGATGAGTTTGTGAGTGATTGTGAGATCCTAGAGGTGAAGGAGACATCCTCACCACTTGTATTTTTGCAATCCTTCATCTTGTTCTTCTCTTTGTTGTAAAGAAGGCTTCCTGGT
>NZ_VOSM01000069.1 GCF_007997015.1 Lujinxingia vulgaris | reverse complement strand
CGGCGCCCTCGATGTCGGCATAGTCGTTGGCACCCTTCAGCTTCGCATCGAAACCCTCGATCGGCGCGGACTGTGCAATATCCAGCGCCTTGCCCTGGGGCAGCCCTTCGGCAATGTCAAACAGCACCACGTCGCCCAATTCCTTGAGTCCGGTCAGCAACGCCAGCGTACCGCCAATATTGCCTGCGCCGATAAGTGCAATCTTGCTTCGTGCCATGAAACGACTCCTCGAAAGCTATGGTCGGGCAACCCGCCCTTGTGAAATTCACGGGCTGTTTACGCCCTTTGCCTCCAGCGGGCAAGGGATCGGCGGGCGCCTGTGCCTCTTTCCGGGCACTACATCAATCTGCAGTAGATGCTGGCCGGACTCTAGCTCCTACCGCTCGTCGAAAAGCTTTGCATCGGAGCTCCATTGCACCAACTCCAAATTCCCTTGCAGCGCCCACATATACGCTCCCCTGCCCATTCACTTTCGAAAGTATCGCGGCAACGCAGGCACTGCCTGGTCTTGCCTTCAGCCACATCTGGTCTGTCCCCCAACGGACTGTCACCCGAGGGTTGGAAGAAGGTCATGTCGTGGTT
>NZ_VOSM01000068.1 GCF_007997015.1 Lujinxingia vulgaris | reverse complement strand
GGCTGAATGGCGACCACGTACTCGAGGTTGCGCTCACGAAGCCCCTCTCGAAACGGGCCGCTGTTGCCGTAGCCGGCGTCGGCCAGAATGATCTGTGGGGGCAGGCCCGCGGCCAGTATCCAGTCCACCTGCTCAAGGGCTATTTGAGGCTTGGTGCGAAACTCCATCTCGTCAGGGATGCCCGCCTGGCGCCGTCGCTCCAGGTCATTGATCCAGACCTCCGGAAGGTAGAGCTCGGCCTGAAGCGGCTGCGAGCAGTTCCAGCCCGAAAGGTGTGTGCTGACGACGAGCTGGCAATTCTCACGTTTGCCGGCCTTGCCACAGTACTGACGCTGGACACCGGGAGATTTGTCGCCCTTTTTGATGAAACCGGTGTCATCGATGATCAGGGCGACCGGCCTGCCGACGTGCTGCCGGGCGACCTCCAAAAGCCTGAGGCGCGCCTGATCGTCGGACCACCGCGTGCTGAGGGTGGTGCGATTGAGTTTTTGGCGAAGTCCACAGGCCTGCTCGGGCGTCGCGGCCAGTTGAATCCCCGCCGGCTGATGGGTCTTTCGTTTGGCCGTCGACAGCCGCGCCTCAACGCACGC
>NZ_VOSM01000067.1 GCF_007997015.1 Lujinxingia vulgaris | reverse complement strand
AACGTATCGGAAGTGGAAACTCTCCTTCCCCCAGGAACTTCAGAATCATGTTCGCGCCCAAGGAATATCCCACCAGAAAGACGCCGCGCCGTTTCAATGCGGGAAATTCTTGTCCGAGCTGGCTTAGAACAGCCCGAAGGTCCTGGCTTCGACCGGCATGATAGGACTGTCGGCACAGCGGTCCGGAAGGGCCAGCCCCGCGGTGGTTTAAGCGCAGCACATCCCAGCCTTCCTTCAACAGGGTCTGGGCTGTACTGCGCATATATAAAGAATTCTCACTTCCTGTCAGTCCATGCAGCAACAGACCCAGTGGGTAGGCCCCTGCTTCATCGGCCTGGTTCAATGTTCCCAGCAAGCAATCACCATCATACTGTTGAAAGGTCAGACTGCATGAGGGCCAGCGGCCAAGACGAGCAACCGGCCTGACAATCATGTTGCGCAGGGTCTGCAGATCCCCACCAATCCAAGGGGAACGCGGCTTGAAAACAGGCAAATTCATCATCTTCGTGGACAACACTCACATAACCGATAAAACGTCACACCAACACGCGACAGGAAAGACCGCGCCTTGACCCATAGATCACAGAATTGTCGCTTCGCTT
>NZ_VOSM01000066.1 GCF_007997015.1 Lujinxingia vulgaris | reverse complement strand
GGAGGGCCAGGGTGTACCCGTGGGCGTCGGCCAGCCAAGCTTGCTGGTCGATTCCATCACCGTGGGCGGCACGGCCGCCTGAGTTCTGGCAGAAGCACGGCTACACCCGGCCTATTCGGCCGGGTGCCCCTCTTCCCGGGGGGTAGCCGTGACGCTCTCGCTCTGTGCTTCCAGCTGCTTTGCCACGGCATTGCGTGAAGTGGTGAAGCGCGCCAGCAGGTCATAGAGCACGGGGACCACGAAGAGGGTCAGCAGGGTGGCCAGGACCAGGCCGCCGATCACCACCACGCCGATGGCGCCGCGGCTTTCAGCTCCGGCGCCCGTGGACAGGACCAGAGGAACCGCCCCCACCACCGTCGAGATCGCCGTCATCAGGATGGGCCGGAAGCGCAGGACCGAGCCTTCGACAATGGATTCGCGAACGGAGCGCCCCTCGTCACGCAGCTGGTTGGCGAACTCCACGATCAGGATGCCGTTCTTCGCCATCAGGCCGATCAGCAGGATCGCCCCGATCTGGCTGTAAATGTTGATCGACATGCCGGTCAGCCAGAGCGCCAGAAGCGCGCCGGTCACCGCCAGGGGCACCACCAGCATGATGATGGCCG
>NZ_VOSM01000065.1 GCF_007997015.1 Lujinxingia vulgaris | reverse complement strand
CGGCAGCGTCTTCGCCCGCCGGGTCGAACTCCAGCTCAGCAATAGCATTCTCGAGGTGCTGATCCCGGCGCTCCTTGTGATCGTGTTCTCAGTCATCCTGGTGGTGAGCGCGGGCCGCAGTGCCCTGGCCACCCGTCGCGAAGCTGCCGACGTTCAGCCCCCTGACACCTGGAACGGGTCGAGCGCTCCGGATGCTCACGCCGCCGCACCGGCAGACGCTCCCGCCTCCGCCACCCCGCGCAACAGTCCCGGTGAACCAGCCGGAGAAGAAGAGCCTCTGGAATCGATCAGCCGCCAAGAAGGATCAGCAGTGAAGAAACAGATCAATGTCGTCGGCGCGGTCATCGTGCGCGATGGTCTGATCCTGTGCGCCCAGCGCGGACCCGGCGGAGCCTTGCCCGGGATGTGGGAGTTTCCCGGCGGCAAGATCGAGGCCGGCGAGACTCCTCGCGATGCGCTCGCGCGAGAGATCACCGAAGAGCTTGAGTGCGAAGTGGCCGTAGGCGAGCTGATCACCACGACCACTCGCGAATACGACTTCGGAATCGTCGCGCTGACCACGTTCTACTGCGGGCTGCTCTCCGGAACGCCGGTGCTGACCGAGCAC
>NZ_VOSM01000064.1 GCF_007997015.1 Lujinxingia vulgaris | reverse complement strand
CTCCTTGCCGGTCGCGACGTCGTCGTCCCCCGCCGCCGAGGCCGCGACCGTGGACATGTCGATGACCTTCCGGAACCCCGAGCCCAGGGACATGACCTGGAAGCCCCCGGAGTCCGTGAAGGTGGGGCCGGACCAGTTCATGAACGCCCCGAGCCCGCCCGCGGCGTCCAGGACGTCCGCGCCGGGCTGGAGGTAGAGGTGGTAGGCGTTGGCGAGCAGGGCCTGCGCGCCGAGCTCCGCCATGGACTCGGGCAGCACCGCCTTGACGGTGGCGGCGGTGCCGACGGGGACGAACGCGGGGGTGCGGATCGTCCCGTGCGGGGTGGTGATGGTCCCGGTGCGGCCCAGGAACGGGCCGCCGTTGGCCTCGAGGCGCCCGCCGGCGATCGTGGCGGTCTCGGCGAGCCGGTGCTCCACCGCGAAGCCGAAGTCGGAGCGGGCGGCGGCGGGGAGCAGGGTCTCTTCTGGAGCGGGCACCCGTCCATTGTGCGTCACCGCCCCGGGGGCGGGTGACGGCGAGCGCCCGTGCGCCGGTGACGCCGCTCAGCGGCCCCAGCCGGCGTGGGCCACGGCCTGGCGCACCAGGTCTCCGCGACCGCCCGCGAAC
>NZ_VOSM01000063.1 GCF_007997015.1 Lujinxingia vulgaris | reverse complement strand
CACAATATGAAGGCCGTGGCATCCACGAACCCCGCGGTGCTGATCGGTATTCTTGCCGCCCAGACGAAGCGAATTCGCGTCGGTGCTGGGGGAGTGATGCTTCCCAACCATGCGCCTCTCGTTGTTGCGGAACAGTTTGCAATCCTCGAAGCAGCATTCCCGGGCCGCATCGACCTCGGCATCGGCCGCGCTCCCGGCAGCGACCCTGTGATCACTTCGTATTTGCGGATGACCGGCACCACTAGCGACGTCGACGCGTTCCCGCGCAACGTGGCCGACATCCGCAGCCTCATGAATCCCGAGGGCGCCACGTTGCAACTGCAGCAAGGACGCAGCTACGAACTCACGGCAACGCCGAACGCGGCATCCGTTGCTGATCTTTGGTTGCTCGGCTCCAGCGACTACTCGGCCCGTCTGGCCGCAGCTCAAGGCATGCCGTACGTTTTTGCCCACCACTTCTCGGGCGAAGGAACCGCGCGCATTCTTGGCCTCTACCGCGACAACTTTGTGCCGTCAGACCTGCTGAAGGCCCCCAAGACGTTCCTCACCTTAAACGTGGCTGTCGCCGAAACGACGGCGGATGCGCGTGCCGCAGCCCTGCCCCAACTTCAGCAAATGGCGCGCCTGC
>NZ_VOSM01000062.1 GCF_007997015.1 Lujinxingia vulgaris | reverse complement strand
GCCCGAAAGCGCAAGGGCTACGTAGGCCAGGAAAACCGGCAGGCGGGCCAGGGCAAAGACCGCGATGGCCGCAGGGATGCTGGTGATGCCGCCGGCCACCAGAAAAGCCATGGCCGCGCCGGGGGCCATGCCCTGCTGCACCAGGCCACCCACCAGCGGCAATGCCGCATAACCATTGAGATAGGCCGGCACGCCGATCAGCGTGGCGCTGGCCTGCGAGAGCCAGGAGTCCGTGCCCACAAGGTCCACCACCATATCTGCGGGAATGTAGGCAAGCATCAGGCTTTCCAGAAGGAAGGCCAGCAACAGCCACTTGCCGAGGAACAGTCCGTTCTTGTAGCTCTCTTTCAGAAATCTGCTCCTGCGCTCGGGATGCGGCCAGAACTTCCAGACCACCTGGTTCGGTTGGCGTATCTGATTGCCCGCGCAGCCCCCGTCCCCGACGTCGGGACGCAAGGGATCCGCGAAGACGCCCGAGCGTTGGAGCAGGTGAATAACGTATCCGCCCAGCAGGCCAATGCCCATGGCCGCAAATATCTTACCCACTGCGAAAGACAAACCCAACACCCCAAGAATCAACAGGAACATCGAGGGATCCATGACGGGGGATGCGAGCCAAAAAACCATAA
>NZ_VOSM01000061.1 GCF_007997015.1 Lujinxingia vulgaris | reverse complement strand
ATGTCCAATGGATCACAATTACGAAAAAAAAGTATTTTGTTTTGGTTCGACCGGTAATTTTATATGAAATAGCGGGGTCACACCACTCAGTCCCGTGATATTTGTTACTTTAGCTGACAACGAGCTGACGTCAGTGGCTTCTTCTTCCTTCTCCCCCGGAGGTGTATATCTCCACGGGACCGCGTGACTATTTTGGTACGGGAAAGGAACAGGTTTGGCTATTAAGGGGTGTCCGGGCTTTTGCGAGGCTGCACTTTTAGTGAAGTATATCACCAAGGGTTTGGGCTTCGCAACACCGCTCCCCTCCGTAGATTGCATGCATATATGCTGCTCTTCTTTTCCTTCAATGCCGACTTCTAGTCGACCTTGGTCTATCATCCGCTGTAACAATTCCTCTACTTCCAAACACGTCTCCATGTCATGCATCTCGCCGGAATGTAGCAGACAGGAATCCTCCTTACACCCACTATGGGGAATTACACCTCCCTTTTGTAGGGCCTCAAAGATAAACCTCCTAGGGGTTGCCACATCCTTTAAAGGTTTAGACCTGCGCGGCCTATCGGACTCAATGGCATTAACCGCTCCCCCTCCATGATTGGCGAGCGGGTTGGTTCTCACATTGGGCCGATCGTCT
>NZ_VOSM01000060.1 GCF_007997015.1 Lujinxingia vulgaris | reverse complement strand
CCAGATATGCAAACCCAGTAGAGAATGTCATCGCCGTTGGTGTCACTCCAACAAAGTCAAGTAGTGAGAGTCTGTACTTGTTTGTTTTGTAGGTACTGTCTATCAAAAAAACAAGATGACATGTGTTACATAACTTAACTGCATCTGGGTGACACCAAAACAGATCACGCACCACAACTTCATCCTTCAATCTATGCCAATGAATGTATTGATCACGTTCGAGAAGCTTCATCAGATGCTGCATTTCAGTATCAGCTCCTCTTATTGAAGAACGATATGCACTTCTTGCATTGTAAATTTGCTTGATCGTGGTGCAACTGTTGGCATTGTGCTCCTTCAACGTTAGCAAGATGTTTCTTGGTTTCACCATCGACTTTGTCATATCAGCAATAATTTTCTTTTTATCCCTAGTCAATCACCCAACATATGGATGTCCAACTAATGACTTTGCCAATTCATGATTATGATTCCCACACATCAACTTCACCATCCAACCTTACCCTCCAACCACTGGTTTCCCACGAAGCTTAAAAGGACACCCACATTTTCTACTGTCAGTATCTCTTATAAAATACTGACCACTCATTTTACTACCAATTAAGACAAATGAAGTTCTTCCTCTCATATCAGTATTTGTGTCT
>NZ_VOSM01000059.1 GCF_007997015.1 Lujinxingia vulgaris | reverse complement strand
GTAAAGTTAAACATGCGTTAATTTGTGTGATATGTGTAAACATGTGATAGTGGATTGTGACACTATGAGACGTGAATTTGTGAAAGAGTTTTGGTTGTGGATAAGTGTGTAGTTAACACTTGATGTGACATTACTTGTGTTGTAAGCTATGAATTGTACAATAACCCGACCAGTGTTATCTTGAGAAAAGTGTAAATGCGCAGTGTTAAAGAGAAAGTGTAGGTTTCCTATTTAGGAACCAGTGTTAAATTGTAGCGCAATATGTTGAACGTGTTTAAAACACGAGTGTGAGGTCGTGGGTATTGTATAATTCACGAGCAGTGTCTGTGTGCTAAAATGATTTTAGGGGTTGGACCTGAATCAGGAGGGAGAGGCCCTGACGGACTCTTCGGAGTGTAGGCCTTGGGGGTCACCGGGTTTGAGTGCTCCTTTAAGCCTATGCTGATCCCATATGGTTGGAGCATTCTCGCAAAACAGCGTGACCCTGACTGGTCTCCCTATGATTTTACTTAGTGAGAGTGACCTGACATACCTATTGTGTGGCGCGTCTTGTTATGTACTCCTAAGCGTCCTAGTATTGTTTTTTCACTGACATAGTACCACATTACATATAGACTTAAGTCTTAGTATAATTGTTGGAGTGTCC
>NZ_VOSM01000058.1 GCF_007997015.1 Lujinxingia vulgaris | reverse complement strand
GTTCATCGAGTAGCAAAATATCAGGGTTTGCAAACAACGCCTGTGCTAAAAGCACACGTAGTTTCCAGCCCGGCGCTACGTTTGCCATTAAGCCATAATGAAATTCTTTATCGATACCCGCTTCTAGCAAAATTTCTTCAGCGCGGCTTTCTGCCGTGTAACCGTCCATTTCAGCAAATACACTTTCAAGATCGGCAACTTTCATACCGTCTTCTTCGCTCATTTCTGGTAACGAGTAAATACGTTCGCGTTCTTGCTTTACTTTCCAAAGCTCCACGTCGCCCATAATTACCGCGTCTACAACGCTGTATTGCTCAAAAGCAAACTGGTCTTGGCTTAGGTTACCTAATTTCAACCCTGGGGTAATAGATACATTACCCGCACTTGGAACAAGCGCACCGCTTAAAATTTTCATGAAAGTCGACTTGCCGCAGCCGTTAGCGCCAATTAAACCGTAACGGTTACCGTTACCAAATTTAGCTGAAATGTTTTCAAACAACGGCTCTGCGCCAAACTGCATCGAAATATTTGCGGTGGAGATCAAAAAAATGTAATCCTAGAAAAAGTACTGACAGGGATAGGCTGCAGCAAAACGCCACAAACAAGAACCAGACAATAGGGTAAATTAGCTGGCGAATTATACAGATCCAAAGCCAAA
>NZ_VOSM01000057.1 GCF_007997015.1 Lujinxingia vulgaris | reverse complement strand
GCTATTTGTACTACACTGCATACAATTGAAATAGTTAAGGCGATTTATCATGAAAGGTAATCAAAAAGTAATCGATGCGTTTAATACATTGTTAGCTAACGAGTTAGCAGCAATCGATCAGTATTTTATACACTCGCGCATGTATGACGACTGGGGTTTAAACAAACTATACGATCGCCTTAACCACGAGATGGAAGAAGAAAAAGATCACGCAGACTGGCTTATTAAGCGCATCTTGTTTTTAGAAGGTGTACCAAATATGACTAAGCGCCGTGATTTACTTATCGGTAACGATGTAAAAAGCATGATGCAAAACGATTTAACACTAGAGCTTGAAGTAGTTGCGTGTGTTAAAGACGTCATCGCAATATGTGAAGAACAACAAGATTATCAATCTCGTAGCATTTTAGAAAAACTGTTATTTGATACCGAAGAAGACCATGTTTACTGGTTAGAGCAGCAACTTGGCTTAATTGATAAGATTGGTTCTGAAAATTATCATCAAGCACAAATGGCTTAGTAGGAGCATATTATGAAAGGCGATAAAGACGTTATTGCAGCGCTTAATAAAGTACTCGCTAATGAGCTTGTTGGTATTAACCAATACTTTTTACATGCACGCATGTTTAAAGATTTTGGTTTCACTCAACTAGACAAAGCAGAT
>NZ_VOSM01000056.1 GCF_007997015.1 Lujinxingia vulgaris | reverse complement strand
CCTTCTAAATGATAGGCTTGGAATGCAGAAGAAGAAGCAGCAATCAATTTAATAATGTTCTTTAAACATACAAGACAAAATTGATTGCAATAAAATGAATGAGATAAGGGAAGAGAGAATGCAAACTCAGTTTTATACTGGTTCGGCCACACCCTTGTGCCTACGTCCAGTCCCCAAGCAACCCGCTTGAGAGTTCCACTATCTTGTAAATTCCTTTTACAAGTTCTAAACACACAAGGACAATCCTTCCTTTGTGTTTAGAATTCCTTTACAACAAGAGACCCACGGTCTCTTAATCCCTTTTCAGAAATAAGAAGAAGAGAAGAAGAAATCTCTCTTGAAAGAGATAGATTGTACAATTTGAGCACTCAAATAATTCCTTAATGAATTGCAATTGAATTGGCCAAGGAATTCTTAAGAGGATAAAATGATTTTGCTCTTTGAGAGAATAAACACTTGTTGTTCTGAAAAACTCTGAGCAAATTCGTGTTTAAGTCACATATATATAGACCAATGGTGGTCATGAATAAAGCCTTTGAAAAGTTGTGACTCTTGAAATTATTTTTCTGAAAATCTTGTCTGGTAATCGATTACAGTAATTGTGTAATCGATTACAGCTGTTAAAATTTGAATTAAAACGTTTATTAACTGCTGGTAATCGATTTCC
>NZ_VOSM01000055.1 GCF_007997015.1 Lujinxingia vulgaris | reverse complement strand
AACTGAGATCAGGTGCGGTCTTTCAACTCCAGCGTTAGACCGAGCGCCTGAGCGATCTTGGCGATGGTGGCAGTCGTGACGTCGTGGTTTGCTTCCACCCTGGCGATGGTCGGACGAGAAACACTTGATCTTTCGCCGAGCTCCGCCTGCGACCAGCCGTGCTTCTTTCGGGCCTGACGGATGGTGTCGCCGAAGTTCACCTGCTCGATCTCGCTCATGACTCTGACACCTCTGTTCCGGCCTCCGAACTCGAGTCAGCGCGGTGCTGGGCGTGAAGTGCGTCCGCGGCGATGTCCGCTATCTGCCCGAGGAACGCCGGATCGGTCATGTAGGACTGGATCTCCTGAGACTCCTGGCATGTCTTCAACACCGCCAGTCCTACAGCGCTGCCGAAACCCTCGGATGCCTTGAGCTGCGCGACGGTGTTGTTCTTCGCCATCGCCACGGCTTCCTCGTTCGCATCGAGGAATCCCCAGAAAGTCGTGATGAAGCCCGAAACGCTCTCGGGACTCACATCGACGCCCTTGGCCTGGAACATCTCGTTCACGCGGTCGATCGCCTCGTCGAGCGGACCCCGCTGGGGGGTGAGACCCGACTTGTGCTCGCCGTCATAGTCCGGGAGCTTGATGCCCTCGCTGCTGCCCTCGCTCAACGAATGGTCCTCGTTGATAGCCGACGG
>NZ_VOSM01000054.1 GCF_007997015.1 Lujinxingia vulgaris | reverse complement strand
TGAGCGAGTCAAGTGCCTCGTCGATGCCTTCGATCAGTTCACCCGAGCCGAGCTCGTAGGAAATGCTGGTTGCGGAGTCAACCTCGGTCTCGCCAATCTTGGCGACGAGGTCGAGCTGAGCGAAGTCGCCCTTCGTGGCGGGGCGTTCGACGGTGACGAGCGTGCCGAAGCGGGCACGCAAGGTGTCGAGCTCGTCCTTGACGTCGTCTGCCGAAACCTTGACTTCTTCAACCGTGAGGGTGAGCTCGTCGTAGGCGGGCATGTCGAACTCGGGGCGAACGTCTACCTCAATAGCGAGAACGAGGTCTCCGCTGAAGTCTTTGACCTCGGGCCACGTGACAATGTCTGCCTCGGGGCGACCGAGAACGCGAATCTCTTCTTCGGTAACTGCCTGGCGGTAGAAACCGTCAAGTCCGTCGCTGACCGCGTGGTTCAGGATCTCTTCGCGGCCGACACGCTGGTCTACCAGCTGCGGCGGAACCTTTCCCTTGCGGAAGCCGGGGATGTTGATCTGCGAGGCGATGTGGCCATACGCGTGATCGATGCTCGGCTTGAGTTCTTCGGGGGTGACCGAGATGTTGAGCTTGACGCGGGTCGGGCTCAGTTTCTCAACGGTTGTCTTCACGTCGTGGATCTCCTGTAATTCGATGGTGTATTTCGTCGGGGCGACAGGATTCGAACCTGCGACCTCT
>NZ_VOSM01000053.1 GCF_007997015.1 Lujinxingia vulgaris | reverse complement strand
GCCACGACCACGAGCTCGTCGGCCTCCGGGTGCCCGTCCAGGACGTCGAGGCGCCGCAGGAACACGGACGCCTGCTGGTCCATGACCGTGTGGATCCGGGACTCGAGGTTCTTGCGGGCGTCCTCGGCCATCCGCCGCACGGCGTCCTCCCCGAAGACCGCCTCGAGCAGCTTGGTGCCCACCACGCCGGAGCCGCCGGCGATGCCGTCCTCCAGCCCGGTGAGCCCGCCCGTCATGGAGAACACACCGATCATGAGGATCACGGTGAGCGCGTTCACACCCAGCGACATGGCCCGCGCCCTGGTCCGCTTGTCCGCGCCCTCGCGCTGGATCAGCTCCATGAGGTCGCCCTGCCAGGCGCGCACCTGCTCTGCCGTGCGCTCGCGGAAGTCCGGGGGCAGCGAGCCGAGGTCGGACCCGCCGAGCAGGACCCGGCCCGCGGGCTCGTCCAGCCAGCGGCGCTCCGCGGTCTCGGAGGCGCGCGCGGCCTCCTCAACGATCACGGTCTGCAGACCCGTCTCGATGGCCTCCTCGACCTGGACCTCGGGTGCCGGCCTCCCGCTGAAGAAGGCGGTGAGCCGGTCCCGCATCCGGCCGATCCCGGCCTCGAGGTTGCGGAAGAACTCGCCGGTGCCCACGAAGTCCTGCCAGCGGGCGAGGACCTCGCCGCGCAGCAGGGTCCCGTCCCGGGTCGACTCG
>NZ_VOSM01000052.1 GCF_007997015.1 Lujinxingia vulgaris | reverse complement strand
CCGCCTTTCATCGCTATCCCCGTCGTCATCATCGCCGCCACCAAGGCCGTCGTCATCGCCACCCAGATCGTCAAAGTCGCCAAGAAGTCCAAGAACTAATCCCTCACAGCTCGCCAGACCTCCTCATCGTCGTCGGGCGACGTGACTCCCCCTTTTACTGCTTCAACACCCCATCCCCTATTCAGGAGAACCTCTATGCCCCCCATCCCCCCGCATATCGCAGCTCAGATCGCCGTCATCGCCGTCAAGATCGTCGTCATCGCCGTCAAGGCAGCCAAGAAGTAACGCGCCAGGGCCTCGGCTTGAGGCCCCGCGACACCCCCAACATAGCGAAGGCGCGCGGACTCATGGTCCGCGCGCCTTCGTTGTGTTTCCGTCAGGCTTCGTTTTACCAGCCCATCTCTTACATCGGCTCGGTCTACGAGACGTCAGCAAGCTCTTCCGCCCCGACAATGGTGATTCGGTCCGCAGGGATATTCAACGTGTAGCCCCTGTTCTTTGCATTCGGCGGCACCAACCACTCCGCATCGCTTTCACTGAGCTGTGAGCGCAGCTTTTGCTTAATCGTACCGATAGCCTTGCGGATATTACTGCGGTTCTTTCGCAGGTTGTCCGGTGCTCTTAGTACTACTTGATCAGTTCACCCAGAAACCGCTTGAAACGTAGACGATCGACCAGCCATTCACGGGCAAGTTGTGCTCG
>NZ_VOSM01000051.1 GCF_007997015.1 Lujinxingia vulgaris | reverse complement strand
GCAAGTTCTTGAGTTAATGTTTGTGTTTGCTGGCATTAATAGTGCCGTTAACCGTGGCGCTTTGTGGCTGCATATCCATGTTCATATTAGAGTCTGAACCAGAATCCGAACTCATACCTGAGCTAATACTAGAGCTGATACCAGAGCCAGGCATTTCCATTCGTTTAAAGTCGGAGCTTTTACTCGATTCAGAGTCTATTAAAAATTGCGCTGAAGTAACTACCGTGTCACCTGTCATTACACCTGACAAAATGACCGCTTCATTACTATTAATTTGCCCAACTTCAACTTCTACCGATTTAAAACGCCCCTCACCTAATGCAATAACCACACGGTTTTGATGCTGCGTGCGGATTACCGCTTCTTTAGGGACTGTAAATTGCGCCTTACTCGCTTTAGCGTGAATGCTCACTTGTGCAAACATATTTGGTTTTAACCGATGATCTGCATTTTCAAACCTAAGCCTTACACGCAGAGTCCGGTTTTTAGCATCAAGCGCGGGGTAAATGTAATCAACCTTACCTTCCCACTTTTGACCTTTTAAGTAATCAAGTGTCATTGTAACGGGCAACCCAACACTCACTTGTTCTGATTGGCGCTCGAACACTTCCGCCTCTACCCAAATTTCATCAAGCTGGGCAATACTCATCATTGATGTGCCTGGTTTAACGTAAAAGCCTTCTCGTACTGTTAGCTCATCTACC
>NZ_VOSM01000049.1 GCF_007997015.1 Lujinxingia vulgaris | reverse complement strand
CCTGAGAATTCTTTTGATTCTTCCCTTCCCCTTAAATAAAAGATCTCAAAGGACTAATCGCCTGAGATATCTTTTGTTTCCCCTTACAAAGATTCAAGGCACATATTTATAATCATTTGATGACTCAAGTTAAAGTTTGTGACTCTTGGCACTTTCTTCAAAACTAGTCACTTGTGACTTTTGAAAAAATCTTCAGAAACAAGTCACTTTAAGAATTGTGACTTTTGGTAATTTATTTTTCGAAATCAGTCACTGGTAATCGATTACCAGTTATGTGTAATCGATTACACAGTGCCTGTTTCAGGTTTTCATGTCCTGAAGCTGTGTAATTCGAGTTTGGCCTCTGGTAATCGATTACCAAGGCTGTGTAATCGATTACCAGAGATGAAAAGCCTTAAGATACCCCTTTTACTTGCATGTAGTGGTTATGAGAAGCATTGTGTTGCTACATAGTTAGATATCGCGTGAAAGAGTCTACCCCTTTCTTTTCTTTCTTGTAGATCGTGATGGCGGCGCAGCTAATCCATGATCGAGTAGAGATGGAGTGCCTAGAGGGAGTTTGGGAGACCCTCGAAGGCAACACGAGGTGCCGATTTCGGGGCACGATTCGATTCACGGCTACTTCATTGGGACTGGATGTTAGGTTTGTTAAGTTTGAGCTTTTTTACTTGGTTATTGGATATTCATCGTCAATTGGGAGCCTAGCTTGGCAATCAT
>NZ_VOSM01000048.1 GCF_007997015.1 Lujinxingia vulgaris | reverse complement strand
ACCCCCACCCCCATCGCCTGGCCCTACACCCCTTAAACTCGGACTCTGGCCAACACGTCCGATCTAAAAACACCCCACCTCCGGCAAGCGCTGGAAGTGGGGTGTTTTGCGTGGTGGGGTTGCTCTGGAAGCCGGGTTTGAGTTAAGCGTAAAGCTCTTCACATCAACCAGACTGGTACCGGGAGGGCCCTGCCATGCCACACCTTCGGATGATCATCATTGCACTCACTCTGCTCGCCGCAGCCTGCGGCGGCGATGGCGTTTCCACGCCCGCTGACACCAACCTCCCCGACGCCGACGCCGGCCCTGACGCCAATCCGGACGCCGACCCCGACACCGACACCGACCTCCCCCCCGACCTCACCCTGGAGCTCACCGGCCGCGAGGAGAGTCCCTATGTCATCCCCGAGCTCGACGGCGTTGTGAGTTTTGAGGCGCAATGCGCCCCCGAAGACTGCACCCTGGACACCTGCACCTTGAGCTTTGAGGGCGGCGAGGCCGTGGAGCTTGAGAGCTGCGCGGAAACCATCGAGCTCACCACCGCCGAGCTCAACGCCGAGGGCAGCTGGACGCTCACCGTCAACGCCTCTCTCGACGAGCAGACTGAGAGCGCCTCATCGACCTTCGATGTGCGTTACGCCTTCGACGCGGGCATTGAAGGGCTTACGCCGGGCCCGCAAACCTTCAGCCACCCGCCCGAGCTCACCAGCTTCTGCACCCGCGAGGACTGCGAGCTCACCATCACCTGCACCGACGCCGA
>NZ_VOSM01000047.1 GCF_007997015.1 Lujinxingia vulgaris | reverse complement strand
ATCATCAATATCGTCACTATCATCAATAAGAAAACCCTTAGGCTTGTTATCCAGGAACTTGTTCAGAAATACTGTAATGAAAGGAACATAGGAGTTTGTCGCTAGGTATTTGACCAAATAGGATCGTCCAGTTCCTATAGAACCTATCACTAAAATACCCCTACTAGGGGGAGGTAGGGCTAAGCGGAGCGAAAAGGGTTTTCCATGAGATGGGAAATGAAAACTATTAGCCCCCCGCAAGGTTTGTGAATAAGTAATTGTCTGATAATTAGCAAGGAATATACGTCTTTCTGCTAAACAGGATGTATTGAATTCATAAATCATTAGATACTTTTTATGAATGTCAACTAAATATCGTAAGTAAATTGCTCCCGGTTGTTCAATCATTTGATAACCAGAGTTATTCTTTGATAAATGATGACTATGAGTCAGACTCAATAGAATTTGATCAATCCTTTTTTCTGTCGTTAAGGTAGAAAACTGAACCAAGAATTCTCTTTCTTTATCATCAATCGAATTACTGTTCAAGACCCAGGATTCTATTTTATCATCAATCCAATCACCATTCACGTTTTTTATTTTTCTTATCAATAAATAAATCTCTTTACTTATATAACTTAAATATCTCATATTTCTCAAAAAAATAATTCAATTAATAAAATTTAATATAATACTTATAAAATCAATAAAATTAATATTCAAATATTTTTTCTTAAAACATATTAATTTAACCCCATAAACAAAACCACCACCCAATAACATG
>NZ_VOSM01000045.1 GCF_007997015.1 Lujinxingia vulgaris | reverse complement strand
CGTTGTTGCAGCCCGCCGCAACCTCCGACGCAACAAAAAGGTGGGGTTTGCGGCCGTTGACCCGCTACGGATGTCGTGGGCAGAGTTGCGCGAAATGCGGGCCCATGAACGTCACGGAGCGGCGCCCGATGCCGCGTTCGAAGTTGAGCGACCCAAGTTCTTTGGAAATGGCGGCGCCTGGGTCGTGCTGCTGGCTGGCATCCTCGGCATGATCAGCTTTTCCCGCTTTGTGGATGCTCACGCCCTCATCGGTGGCGGACTCCTGCCACTCTCGACAACCGTTTCTGAACTCTGGGCTCATGTCGGCTACGGCTGGAACGATCTTGCCCAGCAGGTAGTAGCGGCGGATCCGTTCGCCGCCGTTCTCGCTGCTGTATCTCTTGGCCTTGCCGCTGGCGGCGCTGGCGGCGTGGTTGTGTGCGGCAGCCATTTCGGAACGCACCTGGGCGCCAACCCTAGCTGCCGTTGCGTGGACGGTCGCTCCGAGCTTCTTGGTCGCTCTCGGCGAGGGGCAACTAGGCGCTGTTCTTGCTCACATTCTGCTGCCGTGGCTGATTCTCACCGCGTTGCGCGCTGCCCACAACTGGGCGATGGCCGCACTGGCCGCTCTGCTCTTCGCCGTAATCACGGCCTCGGCGCCAAGCTTGATTCCCGCTCTCGTGATCGGACTCGTAGCGTGGATTGTGCTTCGCCCCAAGTCGACTCATCGTCTGATCTGGATTGTTCTTCCCGCCGCTGCGCTGTTTGCGCCGCTCGTGAT
>NZ_VOSM01000042.1 GCF_007997015.1 Lujinxingia vulgaris | reverse complement strand
GATCGATGGGGCGCAGCAGCCCCTCGCTGCAGCCACGGCGGGCATTGGCGGAGACCAGGTCGATGACGTCCCATTCGGTATCGCCGTTTTCTAGCTCCCTGCGCAGGCCCTCGAAGTTGCCGTCGTATTCCACCACCTCGACCTCGATACCGGTTTCCTCTTCGAAGGGATCGAAGTAGGCGATGCGCTGGCTTTCCTCGTAAACACCGCCCCAGGAGACCACGGTCAGGGTCTCGTCCTCGGCCGCAGGGCCAGACGCGGGGATGAGAAGCAGGCCCAGAACCAGGGCCGGCAGGGCTTCAGGCCGCTTCATTTTCTTCCCTCCGCAATTCCCGGGAGATGTCCAGGTAGGCGCTGATGACCACGCCTTCCGGCGCCACGCCGATTAGGCGCCCGTTTTGTGTGGAGATTACGGGTGCGGTTTTGTTTAGGAAATTGATTAGGCTGTCCATGGCCGCCCGGATGCTGGTGGTCTCGTCGAAGATCACGGGGCTGCGTACATAGGTTTCGTCCGCCGTGCATTCGGATTCTTGTTCTAGGATGTGCCGCGCCGTGATGGTGCCCAGGTACTGGCCCGCGGCATCGGTGACGAAGAGGGTGTCCCAGCTCTGTTCGCGCAGGCGTGCGCGCAGGCTGCCCAGGCTGTCCTTCCGGTCACAGCGGGGATAGTCCGTGACCATGTAGTCGGTCAGGCAGGTGTGGGACAGGATTGCACCGTCCCGGCCCCGGGCCAGGTCGCAGCCCCGCTTCAGCAGCTGAACGTCGAAGATCGACCGCCCGAACAGGCGGAAGGCGAC
>NZ_VOSM01000041.1 GCF_007997015.1 Lujinxingia vulgaris | reverse complement strand
GCCGCCGGGCTCGTCATCGCTTTCGGCTCCTACTGGGGCTATGCATATGCATTTACGATCTCTTCAGTCCTTTATTTGATATCAGCCCTCTACTACTACTTTATCTTCGGCAAGCGCAAACTCGCCGAATAAAAAAGGATGGCCCGCTTTGGCCCATCCTTTTTCTAGCTTATTGAGAAAGATATAAAATACTTGCCTCTTAATCGATATTCCGCAAAACAGCTTCGTAAAACCCCTGTGCTCCTGCGCGCTATGCGCTCGTCGCAAAGAGATGGCTCAAACTTCCTTAGAGCCATCTCTTTGCCGCGGGCGAGCGCCAAGCCTCCTCAGCCGCATTGCGGCTTGCGGGGTCTCGGCTGTCTCGCTATCCCGCGGGCAAGTATCGGCCAAACAGCATTTGGCCGGTACTTTGCGACGAAGCGCGTAGCGCTGCAGGAGCAGTACGGTTTTCTCCGCTGTTTTGCTCCATATCTTAAGTAGTACTACTAAAACGGATAAAGTTATCAGATTTTAAAGAGCGAAACCAGCGCCGGCGCGTCCACGGGCTAGGCGAAGCTATGAGACGAGTGTTCTTCTCGGCTCATGGCGAAAGCCAAAGAGGTGCACAAAAGTTTTTGGGCACCTCTTTTGCGACGAGCTTGCGCAGGAGCAACGTTCTTTCATGTTTCGAAGCTAGCGAAGCGATGCAGAAACAATCGTCTTTGCCCTTCCCAAAGCGGCCGAAGCGAGGTGAAAAGTTCATTTTTTTATTAACTTATCTAAAGAAGGTTTCTCGACAGCCTGAAAAAAGGATAGCCCCATCGGGCCATCCTTTTACTTATTTACGC
>NZ_VOSM01000039.1 GCF_007997015.1 Lujinxingia vulgaris | reverse complement strand
TCTTCACCGCTAATTCGCTTTCACTGAGTCCCTGGTTGAGACAGCGGGGAAGTCGTTACGCCATTCGTGCAGGTCGGAACTTACCCGACAAGGAATTTCGCTACCTTAGGATGGTTATAGTTACCACCGCCGTTTACTGGGGCTTAAATTCACAGCTTCGCCTTACGGCTAACCGTTCCTCTTAACCTTCCAGCACCGGGCAGGCGTCAGTCCGTATACATCGTCTTGCGACTTAGCACGGACCTGTGTTTTTAGTAAACAGTCGCTTCCCACTGGTCTCTGCGGCCCTGCAGCGCTCCCGGAGCAAGTCCGTTCACGCCTTAGGCCCCCCTTCTCCCGAAGTTACGGGGGCATTTTGCCGAGTTCCTTAACCACGATTCTCTCGATCTCCTTAGTATTCTCTACCTGATCACCTGAGTCGGTTTGGGGTACGGGTAACTTGAACCTCGCGTCGATGCTTTTCTTGGCAGCATAGGATCACTGATTTCGTCCGTGAGGACTACCCATCGAGTCTCAGCCGTAATGAGAGACGGATTTGCCTATCTCTCGGCCTACATTCTTAGACCGGGACAACCATCGCCCGGCTCAGCTACCTTCCTGCGTCACACCTGTTAATACGCTAACCGCACCAGAATAGGGTCGTACGCTAGGCCCCACGCCTCACCCCGAAGGGATTGGTCTAGGGGATTCAGATACTTAGCATTACTGGATTGGTTTGGGCGGTTCTTCGTCAGTACGGGAATATCAACCCGTTGTCCATCGTCTACGCCTATCGGCCTCGACTTAGGTCCCGACTGACCCAGGGCAGATTAGCTTGACCCTGGAACCCTTGATCATCCGG
>NZ_VOSM01000037.1 GCF_007997015.1 Lujinxingia vulgaris | reverse complement strand
AAGGCCGACCCCGAGCTCGCGTTGAGCGACAACAAGCTCGACACGAGTTTTTCCAATTTTGTGAGCCGCGCACGCATGGAGGTCGAAGACCACGGCAAGGACTCGGTCCGCGGCAGGGCCGCGCAGCGCCTGCTCGATGGGCCGCTGAACGTGGAGGTGTACTCGGTGACCAACGTCGCGCGCGAGGATCAGGAGGCGATGCTGCGCTCGATTCTCAAAGAACTCGACGCGGGCTATGTGCAGGAGATCGAGGCCTGCGGACTCGGCGCCTCCTATGCGGTGCTGCAGGCGGATTTTAAGGCGTTTTCCGAAGCCATGAGCCAGGCCATCAAGACCGAAGCCGCTGCCTCCACCGAAGAGCTCCAGCGACTCGCCGCAGATATTCGCTCGAAGAGCGTGGAGCTGATCCACCGGGTCAACGGGGCCTACCCCACCACCAGCGAGGAGGATCGCAAGAATCGCTCGCTGATTCTCGGCCCCTTCGCCCTGCAGAACGACCGCGCCGCCGCGTTCTATCGCAAGAATCGCGGTCGCAATCGCCTCCCCGACGTCGATGTCGACACGGGCGCCGACGTCGTGATCGTCGACGAGCAGCCGCAGGCCCCCGTAGGCGACGTCACCGAGCCGGTGAACGCCTGATACTGAACGCCCTTTCAAGATTCATGAGGGCAAAAGTGCTCTTGAGCACCAAAATCACGATGTGAGGAAGCGCCCGAAGGCTCAAAAGCCCTCGGGCGCTTTGTTTCTTGAGCGAAAAAGGGCTCGCGAGCCCTCGACGCGTCATTCCAGAGGGCGATCCGGGGCTTTAAAGCCTTTCGCCTGATCCTCAAGTCCGAAAAAAAGGGCTCGAAAGCCTTTGAAGCGCTCCTCGAATCTCGATTTTGGGGCTCGGGAGCCTTCGGGGCGATCATGTGCGAGCGGGCGCCGGGGTTCGCG
>NZ_VOSM01000035.1 GCF_007997015.1 Lujinxingia vulgaris | reverse complement strand
TCCCCCTCCCGGCACGTGATCGGCGCGTTTCGCCTCAGCCACAGCGTGCCGCAGGGAAAAACGCAGCGCTTCTTCCCCTCCAGCCAGCGCTTGCGCTCCCGGGCGTAGGCATCTCGAAACGCCTTCTCCCGCACCTGCGCCTCCTCCTCAAGCGCCGGATCGCTGGCGGCAAACCTGGGCGCAGCCTCGCCGCGCCGAGCCGGTGTATTGGGGCTGCTGAGGGGGTCGGTCGCCAACACGCCCTCAACCCCCAGAAATGTGCGATTCTGCCGGGCCATCTCGCGATGAATCTTCTTCTCGCCCTTCTTCACCAGCTTCTCGAAATGCGCCACGACCTCATCGAGCGTCATATCGTCGTAGCCAGGCGGGCGCCTCGGCTTAAACTCAATGGTCTCAGGCTGGTCATCGCCGTAATGGCTCTCCGGACGCGGCACGCTGACGGTCTTCTCCCAGTCGGCCGGCATGATCTTAAAGCCCGGCCAGTCCTTCGCGCGCTCTACAAGCCCGGCCTTCACCGGGTTGAGCAACACATAAACAATGTGGTTCTCCAACGCCTCCCGATCGAGCAGCACCGTATCGCCGTACTGACTGCGGTTCCACAGCGAGTCGTGATGATCCAGGACTCTGTTGCGCACACTGGAGATGCCGCTCATCGCGTCGCGCATAAAGTCGCTTCGCTTTGCCTGCCTGTCGTGAACCACAAGGTGCAGGTGGTTGGACATGACCACCCCGACATACAACTCAACATCACTGCGCTCCGCCGAGCGCGCGAACTCATAGGCCGCAATGGCGTTCATCGGCGCATCGGGCCGCAGCAAAAAACACCGACCGTGGGTGCGACGGGTAAGCGCAGCTACCTGACCAGGAAGATGGCGACGGGGACGAGTCATAGGACGCTCCGATGAGGTGGATGTGGGACCTCTCCGGATCGTTATCGAGCGCAAACGCACGATGTTGCGTGGGGGATGAAAATAGATTCGCTACGCTCGTGCGCCTGCGTCGGCGACCAGCCAGCTCTAAGTGACGATCAGGCGCTTAAACTAAGGACTTCAGGTGACCCTCGGTCAC
>NZ_VOSM01000034.1 GCF_007997015.1 Lujinxingia vulgaris | reverse complement strand
GCGCCAGACGTGCTCGTCGACCCCGAGAGCGTCCACACCGGTCAGCCGCTCCTCGGCGGCCAACTGGTCCTCGATGACCGGGGCGATGGCATCCCAGACGGTGTTCCAAGCGACCCCGAGCATCTCAGCCAGGGCCGAGACCGCGATGTCGTGGGAGCGCAGCTGGGCCACGGCCCAGGCGATCGCGCGGGTGGTGAGCTTGCCCCGCGGGGCCGCCAGCTCGTGGATCTCACTGAACGTCGAGATCTCGCAGGCGTCCTCGAGGCAGCGGTAGATCCGCTTGCGCCAGCGAACCCGCACCGGCACCCCAGCACAGGGCAGGTCGTGCAGGAGCACCTTCCGGCGGCCATGACCGGTGGCGAGCACTGCGCAGGAGGGGCAGCCCACCAGGGGCGGCACGGTCTCAACCACCACGGTGAACTGGCGCGCCCCGCGTTCCACGGCCAGGACGTGGACGTCGGGCAGGTCGAAGAGCGCGCACGCGGGCGCGCAGATAGCATGAGACACGTCGAGGCCTTCATGGATCAGGTTGCTTGGTCGCTACCCATCCTGGAGGCCTCGACCTCTACCCAGCCCTCACAACACACCCCTCGAGAAGCCCGCGCGCACCCCACTACCCATGCTCATCTGTGAAGGGCCAGATAACGGTTCAGCCACACCACATCGGCGTATCCTCTTGCACTAAGGACGTCCAGAACAGCCTTCACGAACAGCAACATCCCTGCTCCGTGATCAACCCGCACCTGCTCGCCCATGGGAAGATTTACCGGCCTCCAGAAACCGGCATTTGATTCCCCAAGTTCGGTAACGGGCCGCGAATTACTCTCTCCGGCTTTCGGTGCGAACGGCATGACGATTTCATAGCCGTCGGCTGAGGTGGAATCGAGAAACCCAAATAAGGCGGCATCGTTCACTAGAAAGAATTCTGGGCGGGCATCTTCTGGCAATCCATGAAACCAATTTGCCACAGTTTTGGGATGAGAAGTCGCTTCGTGCGCGAAAACCGCAAAAGTGGGAAGGGGATGATCAGGGCTACTTAGCGCCTGGTGCTTTCTAATTTTTTCAACA
>NZ_VOSM01000033.1 GCF_007997015.1 Lujinxingia vulgaris | reverse complement strand
ATCCCACCGCTGATTTTGAAATTCCATTGAGGGAGCTGCGCGGCCTGCATGACAGTAACGACCGCATACGGGCATCCCTGCGCAAACTGCAAACAACGCTGATTGCAGCCCGCCTGCCGAACGGCAAGACCCGCACTGTGCAACTGCTCGGGGGCTGTGACATTGACGACGACGAGCGCACGGACGGACTTCTAAAATACGACTTTCATCGCAAGCTGGTCCCGCTGCTGCGACATTCGGAAATCTATGCTCGCATGGAAATGAAAGTCCTCACCGCCATGTCGTCCAAGTACAGCCTGGCGCTCTATGAGGCCCTTTCGCTGCGGATCAACCTGCGCCGATCCAGTGAAGACATAACCCTGGAAACCCTCCGCAACTGGCTCAGTGTAGAAGAGGGGAAACTAGCGACATGGAATACATTGCGGCAAAAAGCCATTGAGCCCGCCGTGAAGGAAGTCAACGCGCTCTCGCCGTTCGAGGTTTCCATAGAGCCCATAAAGCGGGGCCGAAAGGTGGAACGCGTGCGGGTCACATGGGCGAAGAAAGAGCCTTTCAGCCCCTCCGAACAGGCCGCCGCACGTGAGGTTAACCGGGCTAGAACTGGGCGCAAAGCCCGTGTCAGCGGCACAGTGGAAACTGTGGCCGACCGCCCGACTCTGACTGACGACGAAATCCAGAAAGGCTATGAAGCTGCCGCCCAGGTCGGCGCTCGCCTGGATAAACACGCGGCTTACTCAGACTGGCAAAACATGGTGTCCAGTTTTGCAGAACCAGTGAAAAACCCTGTGGCCCACTTCATTGCCTTCTGCAAGGAGCGGGCACGCAGCCTGGAATAGATCAAAAAGAGCATTCCAACGACAAAGCGGCCTCAAGGAGCCGCTTTTTTTGTGTCCTGAAGTCGTGACAATAGAATCTAACTGATCCTGAGAAACAAAAAATCCTAAATAGAAGTAGCATATAACTCAATCAATTTGAGCTATACATGCAATGCGCATGCCAAATTAACGCATAATAAATAATAATAACAAAAACAATCATAAGGAAAAAAATATGATAATAATAAATTTCACAAA
>NZ_VOSM01000032.1 GCF_007997015.1 Lujinxingia vulgaris | reverse complement strand
GCGAGTCAGGGCGGCGACCTGGCCTGCGACATGACGACGGGGGCGAGTCATTGGGGGCTCCAGTGAGGTGGAAGGGTTGGTGTTGGACCTCTCTGGCTTGTTATCGGAGGGAAAATGAGAATGTTGCGTGGCGGATGAAAAAAAGGTGGGGAGATGTAGGCAAGCAGGTGACCGGTTTCAGATGCGTTCTGTCGCGTCGACGTGGCGACCAGGCGCGCAATTGCTGGGCTTTCTTTGACCCACGGTCATCTTCGGGGGTGACCCACGGTCATTTTCGTGCGGTCAATTTTCGAACTGGTTGGCAAGCAATGCGAATCGAGAGACGCGGCGGAAAGTATGCTTCGTGTCAGAGGCTTCACAATCGACAGACTTAGCGTTCACCAGCTTCCGGCCCTGCATTTCATCGTCCAATGACGGAATAACGTTACGTCGTAGAACGCGGCGTCTGAGGGGATAGGCCCCCTGCGCACCGCACTATCAGGTCGATTCGCACGACCCTCGGTCAATCAGGAATTGACCTACGGTCATGGTGAACAGGACCCGCAATTTTCATTCGCAGAGAAAAGTGCGGAACGAAATCCCCCAATATCAGAAAAAGAAATGCCGAATGCTCTTATGACCGGTCGCGCGACCTGGTGTTGCGCCGGGCACGAGCCACATGAAGACTGGGGTGGACTCGACACCAGCAATCTCATGAGCGCCACGGCTGGAAACCGTACAGTGAATGCGAACTACGGTCCCAGCATGCGCCGGTGTTCTATCAACGCGCGTCGCTCGAAAGCGACCCACGATCGGCGCGAAAGCGACCCACGGTCGTGTTTGAGCACGAAAGGGCGCGAAATAGACCTACGGTCGGCGCGAACGCTCGTCGCGCGAAAATGACCCACGGTCGGCGTGAAAGTGACCCACGGTCGGCGCGAAAGTGACCCACGATCGGCGCGAAAGTGAACCACGATCGGCGCGAACGCTCGTCGCGCGAAAATGACCCACGGTCGGCGCGAAAGTGACCCACGGTCGCTGCGGAAGTGACCCATGGTCGCGTTTGAGGCAGGGGCGAAGTGCCCGGGAGCACTAGCCCCCTCTGTCAGGATAGTTGTCGCCTCAACCAAACGTGAACTTCGTGGGGCGATATAAGGGTTGTACGATGGGATA
>NZ_VOSM01000031.1 GCF_007997015.1 Lujinxingia vulgaris | reverse complement strand
ACCCTTCCACCTCACTGGAGCCCCCAATGACTCGCCCCCGTCGTCATGTCGCAGGCCAGGTCGCCGCCCTGACTCGCCGTACCGCCGGTGGACGTTTTCTTACCCGCCCGGATGCCAACATCAACGCCATCGCGGCCTACGAGTTTGCCCGCTCTGCGGATCGCAGCGGCGTGGAGGTGCACGGGGCGGTGGTAATGTCGAACCATGTCCACATCGTGCTCACCGACCCGCAGGCACGCCGCTCGGAGTTTATGCGTGATGCGATGGCCGGCTTCACCCGGGCCCGAAAGGACTTTCTCGGCTTCGACGGCAGCCTCTGGGATAACGGCCCCTACTGCGACACGGTGCTCCTCGACCGGGAGGTCTTTGAGATTCAGCTCCTCTACACGCTGCTCAACCCGGTCAAAGCCGGGCTGGTCCCGCGCGCCAAAGACTGGCCGGGCTTTAAGATCATGCCCTCCGACTGGGAGAAGCCGATGGTGGTCGAGCGCCCGGCAACCTATTACGGAGACGATCAGCCCGAGTCTATTGAGTTCATCCCCAGGCGCCCGCCGGGCTACGATGACATGTCGCTGGAGGAGGTGGTCGCGCATTTTGAGAACCTTTTGCGCGAGGCCGAAAACGAGATTCATCGCGAGATGAAAAAGAAAAAGCGGCGCTTTCTGGGCGTCAAAGGCGTGCTGGCGACCGACCCCTCCAGTTGCCCGAAAAAGAAGCGGCGGCGCGGCGAGGTGGCTCCTCGCTTTGCGGCCTTTCATCCCGAGCTTCTCGATCAGGCCATCGCCCGCGATCGTGCCTTTCGCAGCGCCTACGCGCAGGTGCGCAAGCGCTGGGTCCAGGGCAAAAAACGCTGCGTCTTTCCCAGCGGAACGCTCTGGCTGAGGCGCAACGCGCCGGTGAAGTGTCGCGAGGATGACCCGTGCGAGGCGGGGCTGGCGGCGAACTACCAGAGCTTCGGGGCAGCCAGCCCGGGCGCTCGGGCAGCGTCTTAAGGCGCGCGTCGCGCTCGCTCCAGATGACCAGATGAGTCGAAATCGCGCTACAAATGAGCTTGGATGACACACCAGGGGACCACTTGCCGCACGTCGAGGACGTGTGAGGGCCGAGCTCTGTTTGGTGTCCGGCGCTCGGGCGTTGAAACCGGTCGCATATGCGCCGGTGAGGGGGGG
>NZ_VOSM01000030.1 GCF_007997015.1 Lujinxingia vulgaris | reverse complement strand
TGGGGTGTTTTTAGATCGGACGTGTTGGCCAGAGTCCGAGTTTAAGGGGTGTAGGGCCAGGCGATGGGGGTGGGGGTAGCGCCGCTGCCTGAATGGCCAAGCTGACCAGTGTTATTTCGTCCCCAGCAATGCATCGTGTCATCGGCGATGCCGCAGGTGTGTTCTTCGCCGGCAGAGATGGCGGTCCAGTCGGTAAAACCACCACTTACGGCGGTAGGGACCGTGGTGGCGTTTTCGTTATGTCCAAGGCGTCCGTTGTCAGCACGTCCCCAACAATATGCCACCCCGTTGACCCCCTCTTGCTGGATGGCGCAGGTGTGCTCGGTGCCAGTAGTAATAACATCAACACTAGAAAGAACTGAAACGTTTCGGACAAATGGGGGATCATCGTGACCCAGTTGGCCTGCGCTGTCACTACCCCAACAGCGCATTCCCGAAATCTGGTTTGCTGATACAAAGGCACATGAATGTGCTCCGCCTGCCGCTATTGTGGTAGTTGTATAATTCTCATCTGAGACAGGAATGCCAACAGGACGCGGAGAGCTGTCGCCGGAAGTACCACCATTCAACTGTCCACTCGAAAAACTCCCCCAACACCACCCATTCGCCCCCACCGCCGTCACCGCGCAGGTATGCGCATCGCCGGCGGCGACGGCCACGAAGGTGTCGATGGTGGTGCCGCCGTCGTCGATTTCGACCTGCGTTCGTCCGTTTGTGACGGGGTCGGGGCCGAGTTGACCTTCTAAGTCACGACCCCAACAATAAAGTTCATTTTCAGTATTTAAGGCGCAGGTGTGTGTTCCGCCGGTTGCTACCTCAATCCAGTTCGTAGCATCACTAACTTGATGGGGCTCATTATAAGCGTTTTCAGCAGCTGCATCTGAATCTACTTGATTTTCATTGTTTTGGCCCCAACACCACAAACTCCCATCTTCCTTAATCCCACAGGTATGCTGCCCGCCCGCACTCACCTGAATCCACACGCCATCACCGGCCACTCGCGTGGGCTGGTTGCGCTGGGTGGTGGAGCCGTCGCCCAGGCGACCGCTGCCGTTGTTGCCCCAGCACCAGAGTGTGCCGTCGTCGAGGATGCCGCAGGAGTGGGCGGCGCCGGTGGCGACCTGCGTCCAGGTCGGGGGCACGAAGGAGAAGTTGTAGGTCTGCTCCGCCAGGCAATGCTCCGGTTCCAGGTCGGCGGCGCAGGCGGTCAGGGCGATGTTGACGCTGGCTTCGCCCTCGGGGAAGACCAGATCCTCGCAGGGCAGCTCGCCACCTTCGGCGTCGGTGCAGGTGATGGTGAGCTCGCAGTCCTCGCGGGTGCAGAAGCTGGTGAGCTCGGGCGGGTGGCTGAA
>NZ_VOSM01000029.1 GCF_007997015.1 Lujinxingia vulgaris | reverse complement strand
ACGGGCTATGAGGCCGAAGAGATCGAGGTCGACTATGAGCTGGAGGCGGATCTCGGGGTCGATACGGTCAAACAGGCCGAGATCATGGCGCAGGTGCGCGAGCTTTATGGTCTGGAACGGGATGAGAGTTTTCGTCTCTCGGAGTATCCGACGTTGAGGCGCATGGGGGATTATGTGGCGGAGCGTGTGGGGATGATGGGGGATGGTGCGGTGCCAGGCCATCGTGCAGCCGCGGTGCCAGGCAGTCGTGCAGCCGAGGTGTTAGGCAGTCGTGCAGCCGAAGTGCCAGGCCATCGTGCAGACGAAGTGCCAGGCCATCGTGCAGATGTAGTGTCCGGGGATGCGACGTCGCCTGCAGTCGATCGAGCGTCGATCGATGCGGAGCTTTTGCGCGTACTGTGCGAGCAGACGGGCTATGAGGCCGAAGAGATCGAGGTCGACTATGAGCTGGAGGCGGATCTCGGTGTCGATACGGTCAAACAGGCCGAGATCATGGCGCAGGTGCGCGAGCTTTATGGTCTGGAACGGGATGAGAGTTTTCGTCTCTCGGAGTATCCGACGTTGAGGCGCATGGGGGATTATGTAGCGGAGCGTGTGGGGATGGCGGGCGTGGTGCCAGGCCATCGTGCAGACGTGGTGCCAGGCACTTGTGCAGACGGTCGTGCAGCCGCGGTGCCAGGCCATCGTGCAGCCGCGGTGCCAGGCCATCGTGCGGACGAGGTGCCAGGCAGTCGTGCAGCCGAGGTGCCAGGCCATCGTGCAGCCGAGGTGCCAGGGCATCGTGCAGACGCGGTGCGAGGGGATGCGACGTCGTCTTCAGTCGATCGAGCGTCGATCGACGCGGAGCTTATGCGCGTGCTGTGCGAGCAAACGGGCTATGAGGCCGAAGAGATCGAGGTCGACTATGAGCTGGAGGCGGATCTCGGTGTCGATACGGTCAAACAGGCCGAGATCATGGCGCAGGTGCGCGAGCTTTATGGTCTGAAACGGGATGAGAGTTTTCGTCTCTCGGAGTATCCGACGTTGAGGCGCATGGGGGATTATGTGGCGGAGCGTGTGGGGATGATGGGGGATGGTGCGGTGCCAGGCCATCGTGCTGACGCGGTGCCAGGCCATCGTGCGGACGAGGTGCCAGGCCATCGTGCGGACGAGGTGCCAGGCAGTCGTGCGGACGAGGTGCCAGGCAGTCGTGCAGACCGGGTGCCAGGCAGTCGTGCAGACGAGGTGCCAGGCAGTCGTGCAGACGAGGCGCCAGGCCATCGTGCAGATGTAGTGTCCAGGGATGCGACGTCGCCTGCAGTCGATCGAGCGTCGATCGATGCAGAGCTTATGCGCGTGCTGTGCGAGCAGACGGGCTATGAGGCCGAAGAGATCGAGGTCGACTATGAGCTGGAGGCGGATCTCGGTGTCGATACGGTCAAACAGGCCGAGATCATGGCGCAGGTGCGCGAGCTTTATGGTCTGGA
>NZ_VOSM01000028.1 GCF_007997015.1 Lujinxingia vulgaris | reverse complement strand
ACTTTGACGATCTGGGTGGCGATGACGACGGCCTTGGTGGCGGCGATGATGACGACGGGGATAGCGATGAAAGGCGGCATGTTTAGCTCCTGAATGGGTAAAAAGATGAAGTGGGGTGGTGCGCTTACCAGCGCGCGAAGAACGCGCCGGCAAGGTGATGAAAGAAGGTCTTAGTCGATGGCGTCGATGATGATGGTGATGGCGGTGACGATGGCATCGACGACGGCGACCACGTCTTCGGCGTTCATGGGTTCTCCTGAGTATTGAGTTAATAAAGATGTGCGGGGCTTACTTCTTTGCGGCCTTCGCGACCGTCTTAACGGCGACGGCGACCGCAGCGACGGCTTTGATGACGGTGATGGCGGCGTTGATGGTGGCTTTGTTCGACATGGTGTTGTCCTCAGGTGCGTGTCGGGGTGGGATGGTGAGTGTTATGTTTTGCCAGGGTATACCCGGGCTTAGATGATCATGCCGATGATGGAGACGGCGGCGTTGATGATGGCGACGATGATTTCGATGGACATGGTGGCTCCTTACCGAAGTGGTGTTGAGATGGTGGGCGAGCGCCAGGCTTACTTCTTGGCGGCCTTGGCGACCGTCTGGACGGCGACGGCGACGGCGGCGACGGCTTTGACGACGGTGATGGCGGCATTGATGGTGGCTTTGTTCGGCATGTTCTTCTCCTCAGGTGCGTATCAGGGTGGGGTGGTTGCCTGTTTGTTTGCGTTATTTCTTCTTGTTGGGTGCCTTCACGGCGTCGATGGCGGCGATGATCTCGGCCGTCATGGTGCCGACGGCCTGGATGAACTTGACGGCGGTTTTGATGGTGGTCGCTGCTTTCATTATATCCTCCTTCGGATTGGTTGTGTTGGATAGTAGCGCTCTAAAAGATGAAGTCGAGCGGGGTTCACGTGAAGGGTTTTGTCGGTGGGTTTCGGTGTTCGTGTAGCCGGTTTAAGTGGAGAAGGTGCGGCGTCTCGCTGCTGTTAAATCAAACTTAAGTGTTCTGAAAAGGGTTGGAAACCCCGCTTCACGTGAGCGGCGTTCGTGCCCTGTCTGAAGAGCGGGTGGCAGGGTTGTTGATGGCGTTGTCAAAGAGCGTGGTGCGTTTTCGAGTGCTGCGTGTCTAGACGATAGCGACCTTTGAAAACATCGCAATGGGGGTTCACGTGAGCGTTGTACGCCCTGTGCTTTGTGTGAAACTCACCTGGCGAGCGTTGTTCATGGAGTTGTCAAAGAGCGTGGTGCGTTTTCGAGTGTTGCGTAAGTGAAGATAGCGACTTTGAAACGTATTGGAAGATGCGTTCACGTGAAGGGTGCGTCGGATTCTTAGAGGTGTGAAATGGGGCGCTGAATGAGGCTGTGAGATGAAAACACCCACTCGAGGTGTCGGTGTAACACAGGCCAAAAGCGTTGAGACCTGGCATTCACGTGAGCAGTCAGAGCGTGGTCGATCAGCAAAAACGCCCGCGCCCACCGGGAAGGTTCTTCCGGGTGGGCGCGGGCGTTTGAGAAGGAGAGTTGGAAGCTCGAGGGTCAGGCTAG
>NZ_VOSM01000027.1 GCF_007997015.1 Lujinxingia vulgaris | reverse complement strand
CACCATGACGGGTCGCGCGGCGCCAACTCGGCGGCGACTTCTTCCCGCCAGTCCTCTATCGTCTCCCCCTCAACGATACGGATCAGATCACGCCGCCCGCTCGGATACTCGCGGACCATGCAGCCCTTCGGGGTCTCGGCTTCCCTGTAGACAATCGAGCGTCCTTCTCGAAGGTGAGACTTCGCAGCCTGGCCGGAATCTCGAACGGCTCTCATCACAGCTCGAATGATCTCGCCTTCCTCGGCCGGTTGGCTGTAGCTGTCCTCGATCTCCTGGTTGATGGCGTCGAGTTCTTCCTGATCTCTCTCGTTCATCGCTGCCCTCGCCTCATAGCTGGTGAGACACCCCGGCCTCATCCCTGGTCAAAATCCGCTCACTCACGACCGGAAACCGATTATGAATGATACACCCCTAGCTCACATCTTCCCAAGCGCTTGGGTTTCTACTATATTATCCTAATGCCGACTGTTCTTCGACTGGATGGGTTACGGGTGGTGATCTACCCGAGCGATCATCGTCCCGCCCATGTGCATGTGATTGGGGCAGACGGCGAAGCGGTGTGCGTCCTGAACTGTCCGGACGGCCCGCCAGAGCTTCGGGAGGTCTATGGCTTCTCCCGTCCGGAAGTGAACCGCATCCTGCGGGATCTGGGCGGCCACCTGTCGAACCTCTGCCAGCATTGGAGTGAGATTCATGGCCGTTACTGAACAGGAATTTGCCCGCGCCGAGGCCGCCAGTGCCGCCGTGCGCCAGCATGGCTATGCCACAGCCGCCCGCTATGACCGGAAAGCGGATCGCCTGGTTGTCAGCCTGCACACTGGCATTGAGCTAACAGTTCCGGTGCATTTGCTGGAGGGCCTGGCTGGAGCTGACGCGGCGGCGCTTTCCGAGATCGAGATTACCCCGAGTGGCCTGGGCCTACACTGGCCCGCGCTCGATGCCGATATCTACGTTCCCGGCCTTCTCAGCGGGGAATTCGGCTCGCGCTCCTGGATGGCTGCGGAGCTGGGCGCCCAGGGCGGACGGACACGCAGCGCGGCCAAGGCGAATGCCGCCCGGAACAATGGGCGCAAAGGTGGCCGTCCAGCCAAACGCCAGGCTATTCAGTCCTGACCCACTGATTAAGAATCCTCTGCTCGCAGCCTGCCAGTTGCGTACCCCTACGCAAAATCCTGCGCGATTTTGGTAAGGAACTTCTGAAATCCGGCAAGAGGTGCCGGATATGGCTGGAACGGATCGCCCTGCTCGTCTTTGCCGAGCAATGGGCGTGGCCTCGATGCCGTCCGTTCGTATTAGTGCAGCTCCTATCCTGGCCCCTTGCGCCCATGTCTTCGTGCGCCGTCGAGGCGCACACCGATTCCCTGTTAGGCCGGTCATAGGAAAATCAAAGGCTTAGGGGTACTTTCGGGGACAGATTGCGGGAAGTCTACCCTTCACTGAAGTCTCTATGAGAGGCGATTTTCCGATTTCTATACTTCTATAGATTCTGATTCCAGGCGATATCGCCCTTTATAAAACAATGGGTTATGGCGCTATCGCGAACTTTTTGGGCGGTCTACGCGAACTTTTTGGGCGGTCTACGCGAACTTTTTGGGCGGTCTACGCGAACTTTTTGGGCGGTTCACGAACCTGGAAAACGAACTTATACGGATATATAA
>NZ_VOSM01000026.1 GCF_007997015.1 Lujinxingia vulgaris | reverse complement strand
CCCCCTCTGTCAGGATAGTTGTCGCCTCAACCAAACGTGAACTTCGTGGGGCGATATAAGGGTTGTACGATGGGATACCCAGAAGGTTTGAAGCTCCGGATGGTCGAGCGAATGATTGGCCCCAATGCGGTCAGTCCAGATCGATTAGCGCGCGAGTCCGGCATCAGTAAAACAGCGTTGTGGAAGTGGCGAAAGCAGGCGCTTGAGGGCCCCTTTCCCCCGGCGCACGCAGGCGAGGCGGGTATGGCGAAGAAGAAGCCCCAACAGTGGAGCGCTCAGGAGAAATTGCGGGTGATTCTCGAAGCGGCGGCCACGAGCGAGGAGGAGCTTGGCGCTCTGCTGCGGCGCGAGGGTGTGCGCGAGGCCGAGCTTGAGCTGTGGAAGCACGAGATGCTCGAGGGGCTTGAAGGGAGTGCCGCGCACAAGCGTGCCTCTCGACAGCGAGCCGGCCAGGATCAGAAGCGCATCCGTGAGCTTGAGCGTGAGCTGGCGCGTAAAGAGCGTGCGCTGAGCGAGGCTGCGGCGCTGCTTCTCCTCCAAAAAAAAGTCCGCCAGATATGGGGGGACGAGGACGACGACATAGCGTCGAAGAACGAGCCATGATCGTTGCGCTCGTGGATGAAGCGGTGGTTGGCGGCGCCCGTTTTGAGGCGGCGTGTGCCACGATCAAGATCGCTGCGCGCACGCTTCAGCGGTGGCGAGAGGCGCACGATGGTCTGGGCGCTGATGGTCGTTGTGGACCTTCAAAAGCTCCCCGAAACAAGCTCAAGCCGGAGGAGCGTGCTAAGATTATGACGACGCTCAACAGCGCGCCTTATCGCAATCTTGCCCCGCCTCAAATCGTGCCTCAGCTGGCCGACCGCGGTGAGTATTTGTGCAGCGAATCAACGATGTATCGCCTGCTGCGCGAGGCAAAACAACTTGAGCACCGTGGGCGTCAGCAACCGGCGACCCGTCGCAAACCGCCTGAGAAATGCGCCACGGCCCCCAACCAGCTCTGGTGCTGGGATATCTCATATTTACCAACGAAGGTGCGCGGCCAGTTCTACTATCTGTACATGGTTGAGGACGTCTTCAGCCGCAAAATCGTGGGCTGGTCGGTGGAGGCCGAAGAGCGAATGGAGCGAAGTGCCGCGCTGCTTGAGCGCTGTTATCACGACGAAAACATCGGTGCTGGTGAGCTCATCCTGCATTCGGATAATGGCGGTCCGATGCGGGGGGCAACGATGCTCTCGACGATGCAGCGACTGGGAGTCGTTGCCAGTTTCAGCCGCCCTGCTGTGAGCAACGACAACCCCTTTGCCGAGTCGCTCTTTCGAACTGTGAAGTACTGCCCGGCCTACCCCAACAAGGGTTTTGCCAGCATGGAGGCGGCGCAGCGGTGGTTTGAGCGATTTGTCGCCTGGTACAACAACGAGCATCTGCACTCAGGCATCGGCTTTATCACCCCGGCCTCGCGCCATGAGGGCCGCGATGGCGACATCCTTGCGAGGCGTCAGGAAGTTTATGAACAGGCACGCCTACGCAATCCCGAGCGCTGGAGCGGTGCAACGAGGAGTTGGAAGCGAGTCGATAGTGTCCGCCTCAATCAGGACTGACGTTCTTATTGAGGTGGGAAAAATGAGATGTGTCAGGCGACAACTATTTTGACAGTTACCGC
>NZ_VOSM01000025.1 GCF_007997015.1 Lujinxingia vulgaris | reverse complement strand
CCTAAACCGCACTAACGGCTGATATCAATGCCTCGCGCTCCCTGGGCACGGCCTCGGGACTGCTTTTGCAGCTCTCGCCCGCTCGTGACCGCTTGACGGTCAGCCTGGCTCAAGGATTGCCACGCCTGATCGGACAGCCCGCGGGCTTCCTTCGCGATCTCCTTCAGCTGCGCCCGCTGCCCTGGCTCCTGGCGTTGCTGCTCGTCCAGGCCCTTGACCCGGGGTTCCAGCTCCCGCTTGACCATCTGCGCGTCCTGGACGGCCTGCCGGTCTGACTGCAGGGCGGTCCTGATGCCGCTAACCCGGCGAACCTCGCCGGGGAGCTGCTGCAAGGCGCTCTGTGCTTCCTTCCGTTCGGCGTTCTTCAGCCCCAGAACGGAGATCCCGCGCATCCGCCCGAACTCGGACGGATTAACCTTGAGGATCTTCAACGCGGCCCGCTGCCCCCCTCTTTGACCGGCCAATGTCTCAAAGTGCTTCTTTGCCCGCTCTGGATCCCGGAAGGCGGTTTGCCAGACTTGATCCAGGGCCTGTTCCTGCCGCTGCCCCCAGGCGCTTTTCTGCTGGAACCTGTTGATGGTCTTCGCCGCCTGCGTCTGCTCGGCCTTCAGGGCCTTCAGCTGCTCCTGACGGGCGACGCTCGCATGGTAGCGGTCCAGCTTCTGCCTCAAAGCAGGCGGCTCAGCCCCTCGATGAGGGGCACTTTCCAGCCCAGGCTGTAGGTTGCGACCGCTCCGATCGCGCCCGCGATCGTTCCGATCAGGATTGCGCTGCCCCACAGTAGCAGCGCGGTCCTGATCGTCGTTCTGGCCTGGCTGCGGTGCAGTCTTTCCATCCGCTCCACGGCCTGGCTCACTTCCTGGGCGGTGTCCGTCATTGCGCCCTGCATCTCGGCCAGCTTCTCGATGGCCGGGGCCATCTGGCGCTCGATCTCCGTGCTCGCGGCTTTGTCCAGGCGCTCTCTCAGGCTCGACATAGTTCCCGATCCTCTTTTCCAGGGCTTTCAAACTGGCGTCTCGGCTGACGGCCGACGCCTTTGCTTGCTCCGTGCCATCCGTGACCACCAGGCCCCGGCCCTTCTTCTCCAGGCGCAATCCTTCCAGGCCAAGCCGATCATGCAGCTCGGTCCAGCTCTGCGAAGTCTTGAAGGCGTCCCCGGATGCCTCCTTGACCAGCTCGGCAAAGGGCCGCTGTCCGTCGCGCTCCATCTGGCGAAGCTGGCCGGTGCTGACGCCCTGGCTTCGGTCGGGGGCTTCCTGACCAGGTGAGCGGGCATGATGGCCCGGCACCTGCCGCAAGCCGCGTGCGTCCTCGATCTCGCGCAAGCTCTTTTCGATCCGCGCAAAGTCATGGCTGTTCGTCCATGCCTTGCCGGTCTCCGGGTGAACCCGATTGACCAGGATATGAACATGCGTGTGGTCGGTGTCGCTGTGCGCCACGATTAGGGCCTGATGCTCTTTCAGGCCCAGGTCATCGATCACGCGGCTTGCCCGGTCCAGCAGCTCGGCCTTGTCCGGCTTGTCGTCCGGGTCACAGGACAGCGAGAGGTGATAGACCGGCTTCTGAACGCGGGCGTTGTCGTTGGCCGTCGCCCGCATGATCCGGGCCGCTGCCTCGGGATCATCGGTCGGCAAGTTCCGGCTCTCGGCCCAGGCTACGCGCTCGGCCTGCTCGCCCTTCCCGCCGCTTTGCAGGTATCGCGCCAGGCCGCCGAAGCTTTTGCCGGTGTGTGCCTTGCCGATCATAGCCGTCGAATGACCTCTACCAGCTCGGCCAGGCTCTCCCGCACCGACCGTTCAAGGTCGGGCATCCCCCCGGCGTTCGCTGCCCGTGCAACCTGGTTCAGATTGTTGCCGATGCGGTTCAGCTCCTTCACCGCTGCATCGTTGGCCGCACCACGCCGCGCCGTGATCTTCTGGCCCAGGGCGGCCTCACGAATGAATGCGCTCGGCGACTTCCCGGCCCGTGCTGCGGCCTTGGTGATGGTCTGCCATTCGTCCTCGCTGTAGCGGCTGGATCGGATCAGCGGGCGTTCGGTCGGCAACCTGGTTTCCCTTCTCTTTGAGCGGCCCTTGGGCGGCGAAAAGACGAGCGATTTGTAGCACAAATCATTGCTCGCTCCTAATCTAAATAACGTTTCGTCTCCTATGGTAGCCCCGGCCCGATTCCCTGTCCAGACAGGGCTATT
>NZ_VOSM01000023.1 GCF_007997015.1 Lujinxingia vulgaris | reverse complement strand
CGTGTGAGGGCCGAGCTCTGTTTGGTGTCCGGCGCTCGGGCGTTGAAACCGGTCGCATATGCGCCGGTGAGGGGGGGCGGCATACCTCGAGTGGTGAACTTAGGGTGTCGAATGTGCCTGTTTGGAGTTGAGGGTGGTGCCGGGCGAGTTTCCCCTTCCTTTTTCGATGAAAATCAATCGCAGATTGGCATGGTTGTGATGAACGTGTTCGCGGGTGAACGTCTTGATCACCGCGTAGATAGTGGTCTTTGAGCGACCGTCGGCCGACGAGCAGGTGACCCACGGTCGTTGTGCGGGTGACCGAGGGTCCCCTATCCTCGGTCAATTATCCCCTCATCAATGAGTGTGCCCGCCGCGCTCACCAGGCACCTCCGGCATACCGGGAGGTCCGCCATGACCGTGTTCATGTCCCTTCTCCAACACCTCTTGTGGCAAAAGGTGCCGCGGCACGGGCTTGCCTTCGCGAATCAGACGCTCACGCTCAAGGCGCTTCTCCAACTCGTTAAGGCGATTCACCACGAGCATACGCTCCGCCCCTTCCGGCAGAAGTTTAGTCGCCCTCTGATAGTGCTCCATCGCCCGACGAGGGCGCTGCAGCGAGTTGTCGTAGACCTGCCCCAGACGCGCGTGCAACGGCCCAGCCGCCTCTACAGGAGCTCCTCGCTTGATCGCCCACTCCATCACATTGGCCGCGTCCTGATGGCGCCCACGGCGCTGCAGTGCCGCCACATAGGCGTCGACGCCCTGGAGGTTGTTCGGACCGGTTCGCAGTGACTCTTTTCCTCGCTCAAGCGCAGTATCAAGGCGTTGCAGTGCCAGTGCCACAAACGTCCCCTGCGAGAGGAAGCGGGAGTCATAGGGGCGCAACTCCAACGCCTCCTCGATCAGCGGTTCTCCCAGTCGCGCTTGCCCGGTCAGCGTATGAGCAAGCGATTGATTAAAAAGAACCTCGGCATGCGCGGGATAGAGCCGATGGGCTTCCTGATACTGGGGAATGGCCTCGGCAAAACGCGTCCGAAGCATCAACTGATCGGCGTGTCCGCGCTCCAGTGATGCCAGCGTATTCATGACGCTCGGTCCGATCATCGCTCCCCCGACCAGAGCCGCGACCGCCGCAATCAGCGCACGCGAAGTCAGGTTGGCCTGACCCAAGGTCACATCTCTGGCCCAGGCGCGCGGCTCAGACACATCCGCCGCGCTCCGAGCGAGCATCGCCGCAGCTACTGTCCACACGAGCGCTGAACCTCCCAGCTCCAACAGCGGCGTCCGAAACATCATCAACACACCGGCCACCACGCTGAATGTCAAAGCGACAAGCACAGCGCGCTCATCCTCTCCCGACGTACCAGTCCGAGATGCGCCGCCCACCAGCGCAACAATCCCCAATAACCACAACGCGAAGAGCGCCACGCCCAACGCCCCCTGCTCAACGCTGATTCGCGCAAAATCGCTATGGGGGCTCTTAAACGCCGGATAAATCGCGTACTGCTCGCGCACGTGCTCGTTTCCGTCATGAATCACATCCGTCTGACGCAGCCACCACCCACCGGCACCATGGCCAATCACCGGTTGTTGCGTATACAACCCCCGGGTTACCGCGTTCAGATACGGGCGGTAACTTCCATCATAGAGTTCTTCAACGCGATCGATTGCGAAGTAGGGCCAGCGCACCTCGGTGTCGGCAGCCATATCATCAAGAAACGCCATACTCGGGCGCACCCGCGGCAGATCGTTGGCGTCATTGGGGCTTATTGGACGTTCAAATGCCACGAGCCCAATCGCCGCGCCAGCTGCGACCACGATCATCGGAAGGGCAAGCCGGCCCAGCCCCACACGCCCCCCGCCTTCGCCGTGCCGCCGCGCAACGACGCCGACAAGCAAGGCCACTGCGGCCGCACTGGCAACAATCACCACATCAAGCGGCCGCGCCACGAGGGCCATATGCAACGTTCCCAGACTCAGCGCCGCAATTCCCACGCCTCGCCATACCCGCCCCGACGCCTTCAACCCGAGGGCTCCGCAGACCACCGGCAACGCCACCGCATAATAAGCTGCCGCAAACGACATCGCATCAAAGCCGCCGGCCACCCCGGGCGAATCCCATAAGGGCGTGAGAAGATCTCCGCCTGCCCACTCGTGCATCCCCAACGCGGCGGCCCCGATCACGCCGAGCCCTACTGCCATCGACCAATCGGCGAATCGTATCGCTCGGCCCACCGGCGCAAACACCACCCAGGCAAGCGCCCCCAGCGCCACCCACGTCGACGCGCTGAGCACCCCGAAGAGCGGCACGTCACTCCACAAAAAGCTGGCCCCGGACAACGCGAAGAACGCCACTCCCAGTCCCGCGACGCCGACCGCACTAACCTTTACCCCGCCTCGTCGGATAACACCTACCGCCCACATGATCAGAAGCAACGCCGCGCCCAGCACAAGCAATGCGTGGCGGCCTCGCTCAAAGTTGGAGAATCCCGTCAGCGCCATCACGGGCATCACCGCGCTCATCGCCAACACAATCCAGCTGGATAGCGAATAGCCCGGCGTCTCTTCATCACTTCGTGTCACTCATGACCTCGTAGGAAAACTATCAACGCACCCGTAGCGCGTCGTCTGGCATTGCCCTTGCCTCACTTGTGCAAAGGCTGTGCCGTTATCAATCGCACGTCGCCCGTCCAACACCACCAACCGAGCGCCGCATTTCATGAATCTGTCATCATATCTTCACCCGCTGACGTGACCCACGGTCACCTTCCAATCGACCGTGGGTCAGCGCACATGCCCAACTCCCAAGACGATTCGGAGATTTCTGAGTGGCCCACGGTCACTTTCCAACCGCCCCCCGGTCGGTGCACGTCACCAGTTTCTACGGCCTGTCAAATCAACTACCGACACCTTCCAAATCCCCCACCGACACCTTCCAACCGACCATCGCACTCAACGCCCTAAAGCAACCCACGGTCATTCTCTAACCGACCCACGGTCACCCTACGACGATCAACTCAACGCTCAGAAAAGTCCCACGGTCATTCTCTTAACGCCCCACAAACTCAACGCTCTAAAACGACCCACGGTCATTCTCTAACCAACCCACGGTCACCCTACGACGATCAACTCAACGCTCAGAAAAGTCCCACGGTCATTCTCTTAACGCCCCACAAACTCAACGCTCTAAACGACCCAGGCTTTCAAAGTGACCCACGGTCGTTTTCCAACCGCCCCCCGGTCGGTGCACGTCACCAGTTTCTACGGCCTGTCAAATCAACTACCAACACCTTCCAAATCCCCCACCGACACCTTCCAACCGACCATCGCACTCAACGCCCTAAAGCAACCCACGGTCATTCTCTAACCAACCCACGGTCACCCTACGACGATCAACTCAACGCTCAGAAAAGTCCCACGGTCATTCTCTTAACGCCCCACAAACTCAACGCTCTAAAACGACCCAGGGTCATTCTCCAACTGACCCAGGGTCACCTTACGACGAGCGTTTATGCGACTTTCTACGTGACCCGCGGTCCTCGCGCGCTACGTTGTAGTGCGGCGAATCAGCCCTGACAACACGTGCAGCGTAGCGCGTTGACACCCCCGATGCTGCCCCCCTAGATTCGAGTGCTGCCCGCAGCCCCGACCTGCGCCGCGTTTCTCCTCCTCGAGTGTACCGATGCCCCACGACACCCGCTCACGCTCCAACGCCCGCATCGCCTGGCTGCTCACGGTGTTCTCACCAGGGCTCGGGCTCGTCCACGCCGGCCGACTCATCGGTGGGCTCGTGGTCAACCTGCTCGTCGTCTTGCTCATCCTGCTCGTCGTCATCGCGGTGACGTTCTGGAACCTGGTCCTCGCCTGGGCGGCAATCGCCACACTTGTGGCCTGGGCGGCGGTTGGACTGCTAAGCGCATCACGAGCATCCGACCTGATCGCGGAAGCCTCGCCACAGCCACATCGGGCCTTTCAGCATCCGCTCATCTACACCCTCATCGCCCTGATGACATTTGTCGGGCCGGTGGCGATCATTTTCGACCAATCACTGCGCCACCTCTGGACCTTTACCCACGTCGACAACCTCGCCCTCTATCCCCTGGCGTTGCCCGGCGACACCCTCTTTGTGCGGCGAGTCCCCGCGCACATCGCCCCGCCCCGACGCGGAGATCTGGTGACGCTTATCACACCGGAGACCGATGCCCCGGCCACCTTGCGGGTCATTGCTGAGCCCGGCGAAGAGATCCAGATGCAGGGCAACACCCTGATCATCGCGGGCCAGCTCGTCGAGTACACCCCGTTGATGCACGAATGGGTCGGTCAGGCCCAGCTCGATGACGCCCTCGGACTGCGCGCCTGGGTCGAGCACAACCACGCCGAGCGCTACGTCGTCGCCATCAGCGACGAAGCCACACCCGACGCCTCCGTCCCCGGCCTTGCCCTGGGCCCGGACGACTATTTCGTGCTCGCCGACAACCGCAGCCACCTCGCCACTGCCGAGCCCGGCGCTTCGCTCACCTCCGACAGCCGCCTCTACGGACCGCTACCGGCCGACCAGATCATCGGCCGCCCCGTACATATCGCCTGGTCCAGCGCTCCCGAAAGCGGCGCCCCGCGCCTCGATCGCATCGGTCTTCCCCTGCACTGATTCACCGCCTCGCCATCCCAACCTCGGGCGGGTTGAAATGTTTGGTGCATCTCCTTAGTTTGCCGGGCGCGCATTTCCTTCCGCCTCGCCACCTGGCGAGCGCCCCTTCCCTCCTCGTGTCGTGTTGTATGTCGCAGTCCTCAAGCTCCACACCCACCTCCGGACCTCGTCTGGCCAGCGTCTCCGATCGCGAGCGCCGCAAGATCCTCTGGGGGTATTTCAAACGCTACCGCGGACTCTTCGCCGCCGGTGCGATCTTCTTGCTGCTGACCAACGGGCTGGCGCTCGCCATCCCCCAGCAGCTCGGAGACGCCGTCCAGCTCATGCGCGACTCCGTCGGCGCCAGCGCCGAGCAGCTCGCTGAGACGCGCCAGCAGGTCATCCGCGCCGCGATGATCATCATCGCGCTGGCCATCGGCGCCGGCATCGCCCGCGTCTACAGCCGCACCACCATCTTCAACGCCGGGCGACACATCGAGTTCGATCTTCGAAACGAACTCTACACTCACCTGGCCCGCCTCACCCCGAGTTTTTTCGGGAGCATGCCCACCGGCGACATCACCAGCCGGGTGACCAACGACGTCACCTACGTGCGCCTGCTCTTCGCCATCGCCTTTCTGCACATCGTCAACGCCATCGTCGCCTACACCATCGGCATCCAGCGCATGGTCGCCCTCGATCTCGGCCTGACGCTCTGGTGTCTCGCGCCTCTGCCACTGCTCCTCCTCGGGATGCGCAGCATCATCCGCGCCCTCTTCGAGCAGACAAAACGGGTGCAGGCCGAACTTTCCAACATGTCCTCGCGCGTCCAGGAGAACTTGAGCGGTGTCGACGTCATCAAGGCCTACACCCTTCAAGATCGCGAGATCGACGACTACTCCGAGCTCAACACCACCTTCTACGAAGAGAACGTCAAGCTGGCGCGCATCCGCGCGATGCTCAACGCCATGATCGTGCTCATCGCCAACGTGGGCACCCTCGTGGTGCTCGTCGTCGGCGCGCAACGCGTGATCGCCGGCACGATGGAGCTCGGCACCTTCGTCGAGTTCAACGGCTACGTTGTGGCCCTGGCCTTCCCCACCATCGCGCTGGGCTGGGTCTTCGCCGTCTGGCACCGCGGACTGGCCGCCTTTGAGCGCATCTGCGAGGTCAGCAACTACGAGCCCGACGTCGCCGACCCGGGCGACCTCGCCGAAAAACTTCCTACCGCCGAAGAACACACAGCCCTGGGTCATATTGAGTTCGACCAGGTTAACTTCGCCTACGACGGGAGCCCCGTCCTCAAAGACATCTCGCTCTCCATCCCGGCCGGCTCCACCGTGGCCATCGTCGGCAAAACCGGCAGCGGAAAATCCACCCTGGTCAAGCTGCTCGCCAGGCTCTACGACCCGACCTCCGGTCAGATCCGTGTCGACGGCGTACCGCTCCCGCAGGCCCCCCTGCGCGAGCTGCGCTCGGAGATCGGCTTTGTGCCCCAGGAGCCCTTCCTCTTCTCGATGACCATCGGCCAGAACATCCGCTTTGGCCTCGACGCCCTGCAATTCGACGAATCCCTCACTCGCCGCGCCCCCACCGCCCCGCTGATTGAGCGCCTGGGAAGCGGCACCGACGGCTCCATCTCACAGCAAGACCGCATCGACCAGGCCGTCAAAATCGCCGCCCTCGATGGCGACCTGGAGGCCTTCGACAAAGGCCTCGATACGCTCGTCGGCGAGCGCGGCGTGACGCTCTCGGGCGGCCAGAAGCAGCGCACCACGATTGCGCGTGCGCTCCTCACCGATCCGCGCATCCTCATCCTCGACGACGCCCTGGCCAGCGTCGACACCCAGACCGAGCGCCGCATCCTCGACCAGCTCAAAGAGCTGATGCACGGGCGCACCTCCATCCTCATCACCCACCGCTTCAACGCCCTCTCCCGGGTCGACTGCATCTTCGTGCTCGACCAGGGAGAGCTCGTCGAGCAGGGAACCCACGACGCGCTCGTCGAAAAAGGCGGCCTCTACGCCGAGATGTACGCGCGGCAGAAACTCAGGGAGCAACTCGAATCGTGAGCGCCCCAGAAGATAAAAAATCCGCCGCCTACGACAGCGGTGAGACATCCAAAGACGGACGCCCCAAAAATGCCGCCATCGGCTCGGGCTTCCAGGAGCAGAAGCTCGGCCAGATCACCGACTTCTCGCTGGTCCGGCGGCTGTGGACCTACATGCGTCCCTACCGCTGGCTCTTTTTCCTCTCGCTGATCTCGATGCCCGCGCTCACCGCCGTCTCGTTGGTGCAGCCCTGGCTTTTGCAGATCGCCATCGATGACTACCTCATCCCCGGCAAGCTCGGCGGCCTGTGGGGCGTGCTCGCGCTCTACGCTGCGAGCATCGTCGGCATGGCCGCGCTGACCTTCGGTCAGATGTATGTGACGCAGTACGCCGGCCAGAAAGCCCTGCGCGATCTTCGCCAGGAGCTCTTCGAGCACGTCCAGGGCCTCTCGTCCGACTTCTTTAAGAAAAACCCTGTCGGCCGGCTCATGTCGCGCATGACCACCGACATCGAATCCCTGCAGGAAGCGCTCTCATCCGGCATGATCTCGATGGTGGGCGACATCATCACGCTCACCGCTATCGTGGTCATTCTGCTCTACAAAAACTGGCAGCTCGCGCTGGCCAGCTTCGTAGTCGTGCCCGTGCTCGTCGGCCTCACCGCCATCTTCCGCTACTTCCTGCGCAAGGCCTTTCGCGAAATCCGCGTCAAGATCGCTCGCCTCTACTCGCACTTGCAGGAGAGCATCACCGGCATGAGCGTCATTCAGCTCTTCGTGCGCGAGAATGTGAGCCGCGATGAGTACCGCGACATCAACGCCGACTACCGCGACGCCAACATCCGCTCGATCCGCTACGACGCCCTGCTCTACTCGGTGGTCGAGGCGGTGGGCTCGGTGACCATCGGCGCCATCATCTGGTACGGCAGCGGTCAGGCCCTCGACGGCGCCATCACGCTCGGCGTGCTCGTGGCCTTTATCGAGTACATGCAAAAATTCTTCGTGCCGATCCGCGACCTGGCCCAGAAGTACAACTTCCTGCAGAGCGCGATGGCCAGCAGCGAGCGCGTCTTCCAGCTCCTCGACACCCACGAGACCATCCCCCAGCCCGATTCCCCCCGCCAGATCCCCGAGGGCCCGCTGACCATCGAGTTCGATGACGTCTGGTTCGGCTACGGCGGCGACGAGCCCGTGCTGCGCGGCCTCTCCTTTAAGGTCAACCCCTGCGAGCGCATCGCGCTGGTCGGCCACACCGGGGCAGGAAAAACCACAATCATCAAGCTCCTCACTCGCCTCCACGACATCGAGCGCGGTCGCATTCTCCTCAACGGCATCGACATCCGCGAGTTCGACGTGCAGGAGCTTCGCCGCAAGTTCGCGGTGGTGCTCCAGGACGTCTTCCTCTTCAGCGACACCGTGCGCAAAAACCTCACCATGGGCGACAGCGCCGTCGGTGACGAAGACATCCGCCGCGCCACCGAGCTCGTGCACGCCGACGCGATGATCGAGCGCCTCGATGGCGGCCTCGACTACGCGGTGAGCGAGCGCGGACAGAACCTCTCCGCCGGCCAGAAACAACTTCTGGCCTTTGCCCGCGCGCTCATCCGCGACCCCGAGGTGCTCATCCTCGACGAGGCCACCGCCAACGTCGACACCGACACCGAAGCGCTGATCCAGGACGCCATCGAGCGCATGCTCGCCAGGCAGACCTCGCTTGTGATCGCCCACCGCCTCTCCACCATCCAGCGCGCTGACCGCATCCTGGTCCTCCACAAAGGCCAACTTCTCGAAGAAGGCACCCACCAGGATCTGGTCGCCGCCGGCGGGCACTACGCCACGCTCTACCGACTGCAATACGCCACCGGCGCCGAGATCGCCGCCGAGGCCGATGCCTCCACCCGGGCCTCCTCAGCCTCGCTCTGAGGCCACATCGGCGCGGCGCACTTGACTGACAGGCCGGCCTCGCTACATTGGCGCGTCTTCTCGATCGGAAGTTTTTTGCGACCCCAACGCGCCATCGCCCAGGCACTCGCCGATGTCCCTTGAAGAGAGCTCCATCCCCTTCGACCACGACCAGATCGTGGCCGAACTTCAGGCCTGCATCCACGAGAAGCGCTGGAGCGAGGTCAAAGATGTGGTCGCCGGCGTGCCGACCGCCGAGATCGCTGACGCCTTCATCGCCCTCCCCAAGACCGATAAGGTCCTGGCCTTTCACGCCCTGCCCCGCGCCCTGGCCGCCGACCTCTTCAGCTACCTGGAGCTTGAAGAGGCCAACAACCTCCTCTCCGACCTCACCGATGAGCACGCCCGCGAGCTCGTCGCCAACCTCAAGCCCGACGACCGCACCCAGCTCCTCGAAGAGCTCCCGGGCCAGGTCACCCAGCGCCTGCTCAACCTCTTAAGTCCCGAAGATCTGCGCGAAGCCCGCCAGCTCCTGGGCTACCCCGAGGAGAGCGTCGGCCGACTGATGACGCCCGACTACGTCGCCGTCCGCGCAAAGTGGACGATCGCCCGGGCCATCGAACACATCCGAAAAAAGGGCCGCGACTCCGAGATCATCTCCATCGTCTACGTCACCGACCCCGATTGGCAGCTCATCGACGCGCTGGAGCTACGAAAGCTCATCCTGGCCGACCCCGAGGCCACCGTCGCCTCGTTGATGGACAATTCCTTTGTCAGCCTCTCGGCCTTCGACGACCGCGAGGAGGCCGTGCGCGCCCTCTCCCGCTACGACGTCGTCGCCCTTCCCGTCGTCGACTCCGGCGGCGTGCTCTTAGGGATCGTCACCGTCGACGACGTGCTTGATGTCGCCGAAGAAGAAGCCACCGAAGACTTCCACAAGGGTGCTGCCGTCAGCCCCCTGGATCGCAGCTACCGGGAGAGCTCCATCTGGTCGCTCTTTCAAAAACGCATCGGCTGGCTGCTCATCCTGGTGATCGTCAACCTCCTCTCCTCGGCCGTGATCTCGGCCTACGAGGAGACTCTCGCCACGGTCATCGCCCTGGCCTTCTTTATCCCTCTGCTCATCGGCAGCGGCGGCAACACCGGCGCCCAGTCCGCCACGCTGATGGTGCGCGCCATCGCCACCGACGACGTGCGCCTCTCGCAGTGGTTTAACTGCGTGAGCAAAGAAGTCGCCGTAGGCCTGAGTCTGGGCGTGGCCATGGGCCTTGCCAGCGCGGTGCTCGGCCTCTTCCGCGGAGGCTGGATGCTCGGCGTCGTCGTCGGACTCTCCATGCTCGGCATCGTGCTCGTGGCCAACCTGGTGGGCACGATCCTCCCCTTCATCCTCACCCGCGCAAACGTCGACCCGGCCATCGCCTCTAGTCCGCTGATCACGACGATCGCCGACGCCAGCGGCCTGCTCATCTACTTCGGCACTGCCTCCTTCTTCATTGAGACCGGTCTGATCGGCTGAGCGCCACCCTGGGGCCTCCCCCCGGTGACAAAAGGTGTTCAAACGCCGCGCTTTAAGCTAAACCATCGCACAATCTGCACCTGCGCAGCCCCTCGACCGGGGCCAGCTCCTCTTCTCTCTTCCCCAGAACCTCCATGACCGACCTGCCTCACGACCTCCCCGCCGGCGACGCCGCCCCCCACGAAGCCGACATCACCCGGCTGACGGTCGACGGAAAGTCCATCACGCTCATCGGCACCGCCCACATCTCCCAGGAGTCGGTGGAGACGGTCCGCCGCATCCTCAGCGCGGAGAAGCCCGAGACGGTCTGCGTGGAGCTCGACAGCGAGCGATTCAAAGCCCTGACCGAAGAGCAGAACTTTCAGGATCTGAACCTGCGCGAGGTCATCCGTAAGGGCCAGCTCACCTTCCTCATGGCGCGCCTGGCCCTGATGGCCTTTCAGCGCCGCATGGGAAGCTACACCGGCGTCAAACCCGGCGCGGAGATGGCCGCCGCCATCGAACTCGCCGATGAGCTGGGGCTGGAGGTCGAACTCGTCGATCGCAACGTGCGCACAACGCTTTTGCGCGCCTGGCGAAAGACCTCCTTCTGGCGCCGCTCTGCGGTCGCCATGAGCCTTCTGGCCGGCGTCTTCGATCGCAACGAAATGGGCGAAGAAGAGCTCGCTGAACTTCGCCAGTCCCACAACATCGGCGCCATCCTCGATGAACTCGGCGAGGCGATGCCCTCGGTGAAGACGGTGCTCGTGGATGAGCGGGATCTCTTTATGGCGCATCACATCCGCAACGCCCCGGGCCAGAACATCGCCGCGGTCGTGGGCGCCGCGCACGTGCCCGGCCTGGTGCGCCGCCTCAAGGCCGCCGACACCCCGGAGGAAGCCCGCCAGGTCGACGAGGTCCCCCCCCGCTCCACCTTCTCAAAGCTGCTCCCCTGGCTTATCCCGGCGATCGTCATCGCCGTCTTCGTCCTGGGCTTCTTCCGCGCCGATCCCGGGGAGTTTCAGAACGCCGCAATCGCCTGGGTGCTGGCCAACGGCTCGCTCTCGGCGCTGGGCACGCTGGTGGCCCTGGGTCACCCGCTCACGATCATCGCCGCGTTCATCGCCGCGCCGATCACCTCGCTCAACCCCACCATCGGCGCGGGCATGGTCACGGCCTTTGTGCAGACCTTCGTGGCGCCTCCCAAGGTGCGCGATCTCGAGAACATCGGCGACGACATCGCCGAATGGCGGGGCTGGTGGTCCAACCGCCTGGCCCGTATTTTTCTGGTCTTTTTCCTATCGTCGCTCGGCAGCAGCCTGGGCACCTTCGTGGCCTTTGGGTGGCTGAAGAACCTCGTCTAATCGCCCATTCTATGGGCCGGATCGCGTTGATCTTCGCGGAAAAAATTTGACCGTAGGTCACGTAATAACCTGACCCACGGTCACCCTCACGACGTCGAAAAAACTGACCCACGGTCACCCTAACGAGGCCCAAAAAACCGACCCACGGTCACCTCGGCCCCCTCAAAAAACCGACCCACGGTCATTCTCGCAACGTCGAAAAACCTGACCCACGGTCACCCCAACGACGCTCCAAAAACCTGACCCACGGTCATCCTAACGACGCCCAAAAAACCGACCCACGGTCACCTCGGCCGGTCACCTCGGCCCCCTCAAAAAACCGACCCACGGTCATCCTCGCAACGTCGAAAACTCCGCCCCACGGTCATCTTCGCGATGCTTTAACACCGCCCCTCGGCCCCCCCGACGACGCCCAATAAACTGACCCACGGTCACCCTAACGACGCCCAAAAAACCGACCCACGGTCACCTTATCGACGTCGAAAACTCTGACCCACGGTCACCCTAACGACGCCCAAAAAACCGACCCACGGTCATCCCTGCAGTGTTCGGCGTTCACGAGAAGTCGTCTTAATCGAGAGGCAAGATCTCCCGCAGATACGCGCTGTTCACCTCATTGAACACTGCCGGCCCCTCCCCATCGAGCTCCGCCCGCTGCTCAAAGCTGCGATCGGAGCCCGCATCCATAATAAACCCGCCAGGCTCGGCATTATGAAAGATCGTGCCGGGTGCCTCCCAGTCTTCGGGAAGGTGCGTCAGCCCCAGCGAGTGCCCGATCTCGTGCACCATCGTGTTGCCAATGACGTTCCCGGCCACCCGCACGGCTTCTTCAATCTGCGCCGCCCGCGGGCCACTTCCCACCTCCGAGCCCCTCACCGCCTCCCCGCCCAGCGCCGGCATAAAGGGCCCGAACACCCGATCAAAATGCTCCGAGCCGTCCCGATTCCCCGGCGTGAGCGTGGGGCTGAAGTAGGTAAACGACTCCACAAACACCCCGCCAAAGAGCACGTTAAAGTTCTCCCCACTCTGGCGGTTGATGCCCCCCAGGTAGTCGTTCAGGTAGAGATTTCCGGTGTCCTTGGCCTGATCATTAAACGTATTGTCATAGCCAAACGCGTTGTTGCCCGAAGGGTCCGGCCCCCCCATCTCCACCACCGCGTAGTCGCCAAAATCTTCGGGCTCGTCTTCGACAAAGACGATGTTTACGCCCTCAAAATCACGACGCGCGACCGCTAGAATGCGGTCGCGGATCTCCCGCTCCACATTGCCCAGCCCGAAGGTATCAAGCGCACGGCTAAACGCCGGCAGGTACTTTAGCCAGACCACCTGACGGGTCGGAAGAACCTCAAACTCCCCCTGCCAGCCGACCCCCACCGACTCCCCGGCGCCATCGAAAACGACCGGTGTGATGCTCCCCTCAAAGATGCCGGGCGTCGCCCCCAGTCCCCCAAGGGTGCGCCCCTCGACGCTGTACCAGACCTCCTGGAGCAAAACCTCATCGCTCTGCACCACGTCGACCGCCCGCTCCAGCGCGCGACTTCCCTCGTAATTCACACTCGGAAGCGCCGCGTCAGCAGGATCAAAGGTCCCCTCATAGCGCAAAATCATCCCGTAGCCCTGCCCCGCCCCCACAAACCCTCGCCCGCGCATCGTCACAATCTGCCCGCGACTTGCCGAGGCAGGCTCAAGCGTCGCCAGAAACGTCGGCTGCAAGGGGCCCGCGACCTCAAGCCCCGACTGACCCGTGGTCACCCCGGCCCCCTCCCGAAGCTCATTCTCCAGACGCAACGTCACGTCGTACTCGCCAGGGTGCACCCCGAAAACTCCGGGTTCCAGCCGCACCTCGGCCACCTCCCGCGTCCCCGACCAGCGCACCGGCAGGCGCTCCCCGCTCAGGTCGCGACGACCACCCGGGGTGGCCTCCACAAAGCCCTGCTCCACCACCGCCCAGGTCTGTCCCTCCTCGGGGCGCAGCACCCCGTGGCCCTCCAGGCGCAGCGAGCCGTTTACGAAGCTCGGGGCCTCACCATCGCTTGTGAGCTGCGGTGCCAACGCTCGTATAAAGCGCACACGCGCCCCGGCAAGCTCCCCGCGAGCAACCTCCCCGACCTCATCGCGCAGGCTCACCTCCACGCGCATCATCGCAAACCACTCCTGCACCGCCGGAGCCTTCGGCCAGAGCCACTCGGCGGCATCGATCGTCACAAACAACTCACCGACATCGCCCTGCCTCTCAGGCTCCGCCCGCAGGCTCACCTCGAAGCTCTCTCCGCCCTCAATGTCGCCGCGCAAGGTCACCCGGGCATGGTCGGCCACGATGCGATCAGAGCCGATAAGTCGCAGGCGCAACCGGGACGTAGGCACCACCAGGCGCTGATCCAGCTCGGGGGAGATTCCCACCACGGCGCGAGTCTCCTCGACCGGCGCCTCTTCACCCGAACACCCGGCGAAACTCAGGCTCATCGTCGCGGTGACCAGCGCCAACACCAGCCGGCTCCTGCAATGCCTCATTCCATTCCTCATACTAGAGCGGACGCGCCTCACGCACCCGGGTCGGAAGATCCTCGCGATCGATCACATCATAACGCGCCCGCAACACCGCCAGGCGCACCACCTCCACCGCCTCCTGAACCTCGCCAGGGTAGGTGTAGGCCAGCATCGCCTCGAGCGCCGTGCGCGAAAAACCTTCGATCTCGCGCCCGTAGCGCGCCGTCCACTCCCCCAGCCAGAAGTCGAAGACCGCCCGCTGAATGGTCGGCCGACGACCAAAAGCCGGCACGATCATCTCACGATGACCCAGCGCCTCCTGCAACACGCCGGAGTACGGCTCCAGCACGCTGCGTACCTCAGCATCCGGCGCGTCAAACGCCAGGCACAGGCGCACCCCGGCCTCCTCACACTGATGCGAGAGCGCCACAATACGGACCTCATCGAGCAGCTGCGCACGCTCGATCAGCAACGTCCCCTGCCCCATCGTAAAGATCGTGCTCTGCAACAACCCCGGTCCTCGACCGCCACCCATCTCACCGAGGATATGATCCAGCACATCCATCGCCCCCGCATCCGTGCACCGCACCACACGCATCGCCTCATCAGGCCCGCCGCCCAGCGCATGGGCCAGCGTCGCGACCATGGACTTACCCACCCCGATCGCCCCCCCAAGCACAATGGGCTCGGGCGTCTCCATCAAGAAGGTGAGTCCGTCGACCAGCTCCGGCTCCACAAGCTGCGTGGCGATCTCCGCGGGCCAGACCTCCACAGACTGCGTCAGTCGGAAGATCGCACCGTCGGCGCGCGCCCGGTCCCGCTCCTCGCCGAGCAACTTGGCCTTGGCAAGAGCCTCGTCGCGCTCCTGCTCCACCCGGGCCGCCCCGCTCTGCGCGGTCTCAATCTCGGCGCGCAGCTCCGCCAGATCCGGCCCCTTCTCCAGCTCCAGCTCGCGGCGCCGCTCCAGCGCCGCCCCCTCCAGAAGTTCGATCATCGCCGCCGACCACAGCGGCGCGCTCCAGGCCGCCGTCGCTGCATCAAGAGCCTCTGGCGAGACGTAACCTTCCCCCTCCGCCAGCAGAGCCTCCTGGCCCCAGAACCCCAGCAGCACCATCTCCGCCCCACCATCGAGCTCCAGACAGCCCCGCATCGCCGGCAAGCGCTGTGCCATCGACAAATGAAGCACCTCGGCAATCCCCACCATCGGGTGCGTCTCATCCGCCCCGGGCATCGGCACCTGATAGCCCTCGGCCAGCAGAATATCGACCGCATCGGCAACCTCCCCCCGTGCCGGTTTTACCGAAAGCTCCCCTTCCCCCTCGAAACACAGCTCAAACGACTGCCCGGGCAGACGCCCCACAAGACGCAAATCGCTGCCGGGCACCTCCACCCCAACCTCGCGCAGATACCCGTAAAGCAGCTCCTGCCGCGATCGCTCATCGGCGATATCCCCCAGCGCCGAGCGCACCCCGTACTTCAACCCGTAGAGATAGTCGCCAAACCACACCATCGAGGGGATCAGCACCGCGAACCAGCGCCAGCGATCTTCCTCAAACGCCACCGGCTCCATCACCGCAGCAACCACGCAGGCAAAGAGCCCCAGCACCACCACCCCGGTCAGATACCCGTAGCGCTCCCCGAGGCCGGCGGCCTGCCCCGACTCAAAGCCCTGGGCGCTGATCTCATAGATCACAAAAAGGCCCGCCATGATCGCCGCGGCGTGCAGGGCCACCTCCACATTCTGCAGATAGCCGGCGTGCAGCAACACAATCAGCACCACCGCCACAAGCGCCCCGACCCCCATCAGGCTCGCCCCACTGCCCAGCCCCCGGTGGCTGTCGACCTGACGGCGCGCATACATCGCGACAGGCCGCATCATCACCAGACTCACAATCACCGCCGAGGCCAGCACCTGATCGGCCAGCAACCACTGATAGCCGTAGGCCAGCAAAAAGAGCCAGGCCAGGGCCACCGTCTCCAGCGCGATCAGGTAGACCGAGCGCGGCGGCAAGATCCACGAGTAGCGCCACCACAGCACCAGCACCGCAGCCAACGCCAGCCCGAAGGTCAGCCACAACCCGGGGTGCACCTTCGAGTCCCCAAGGCGCATCTGCCCCGAGAAGATGGCGTTGGGACGCTCAAGCCCCAGCAGCGCGTCATTGCGGCTGGCCACCACGCTGCGCAGCCCCTCCGGCCCCACCTTACCCGGCAGCAAACGCCCATCGATCTCCACCAGGCGGTCGTTCGGCTCCACCCCCGGCGGCAATTCCCGGGGATCAAACCCCTCCCCCTGCACCGTCACCGAGAAGCGATGCAGCGGACGCAGGATCTGATAATTAAGCAGCCGTGCCTCGCCATCCTCCGTCTCAACCTCGGCGGCAGACTCGGTCATCGCCGGCAGCAGCGTGCGCAGGTGGCGAAGATCCTCAAGCGCCATCCCCTCCACCGCAACCAGCCGGTCACCGCGCTGAAAATTCTGGGCATCACTGCCCGGAGCTCGCTCCACGGCAACCTGCCGAATCGTCAGCTCCGGACCAATCGTCACCCCCAGATCGGGTAGACCCGAGAGCCTTCCCCAGATCACCAACGCACTCACAAGCCCCAGCGCCAACACGGCGAGCCAGGCTCCGGTATGTCCGCGTTCTCTCATCGTTTTTTTGTGCTCGTGCTTAATTTTTGTGTCGCCGCGCCATCGTGCAGACCCGGTTGCCGCACCTCAACCAACACTTTATGATCGCAGGCGCTGACCCTGGCCCACCCTACTTGGGAACGGGAACAAACGGAACAGTCCTCTTGCCCCGACCCCCGCTATGATCCGACTTCTCCTCGTCGTCTCCCTGACTTTGCTCGGAGCAAGTTGCGCCACGGCCCCCCACGCCGCTCCCGCGCCACCACTGACGCCTCCTCCGGCCCCGGTTCAGTCGGCCGCCCTGCCAGCTCAGCCGTCCCCACAGCCGACCCCGCCCCCGAGCGCGCTGCCGGAGGCCATCCTCCTCGTCGACCACGCCCTGGAGCTGAGCGCGCAGAGCGTGGGCAGCGCCTGGGGGCTTCCCCACGAGCCTCTCGACGCCCTGGCCATCCTCGATCCCGAACGACGCCCCCCGGGCTCCCTCTCGCTCGGCACCATCCGCCAGGGACGACTGCTCCAGCCCGCAACCCTGGCCGCCGAGGGCCCTTACCACAGCATCATCGAGCGCCACCGCTCCCGCAACACCCACTACGGCACCCACGAGCTCATCGCCGCCGTTGAGCGCGCCGCCGAACGCGTCGCGCTGGAGTTTGGCGGTGCTCCACTTCGCGTAGGCAACATCGCCTTCGCCCACGGCGGCCCCATCCCCTGGAGCAGCTCCCACCAGGCCGGTCGCGATGTCGATCTGGCCTTCTACGCCCTCGATGCTCAGGGCCACTCGGTGCCCACCCCCGACCTCATCCACTTCAACGACGACGGCCACGCCGACGGCTACCCGCTGACCTTCGACGTCACTCGAAACTGGGCGCTGGCCCGCACCCTCCTCACCGACCCCGAGATTCGCGTGCAGTGGCTCTTCGTCAGCGAAGGCCTCAAACAATTGATGCTCGACCACGCCGTAGCGATTGGCGAGCCTGCCGACCTCATTGAGCGCGCCGCCTCTGTACTTCACCAGCCCACGGACGCTCCGCCTCACGCAGATCACCTGCACGTGCGTATCGGCTGCCCCCTGGCCGACCGCCTGGAGGGCTGCCAGGACTGGGGCCCCCGCTGGCCCTGGTACGAGTGGAACGACGAACGCGTGCTCGCCAGAGCCCTGGCCCTTCGGCCGGCCCTCAGCGGCGACAACCCCGAGTTGACCCGCCGCGCCCTCGACTTCCTCGAACAACTCAATCCCCCCATGGCCGGCGAACTCATCCTCTTTCATAGCTTCGAGTCGCCCCGGGCCGAACTTCGTACGCGCGCGATCGAACTCCTCCAGAAGATGCCCCCGCGCACCCGAGCCGGAGCACTGGCCATCGCCCGACACCTGGGCCGAAACGATCTTCCCGAAGACGCGCGCCAGCCCCTCTACAACACCCTGGCAGCCGCCTCCACCCCTTCCGCCTTCGAAGTCGCGCGAGCTCGCCTCTTCGATACCTCGCTGCCTCTTGAGGAGCGTTTGCTCGCTGCCCACGCGCTGCGCTTTGATCTCTCCCCCGAGCTGGTCTCACCCATTCTCGACCACCTTGCGAGCGCCCCCGCCCCACTTCGCGCGCGCCTGGCCGAACTCCTCTACCGTGTCACCGCCCGCTACGACGGCCTGGACTGGACGGAGGCCAGCACCGCCGAACAAAACCAGTCACTGGCGCAATGGCGTCTGTGGTGGGAGCAATATCGCGAACTCCCCCGTCAGCAGTGGCTTGAACACGCCCTGGCAGACCTCGCGATCGACGCCCCCTGGGGCGATCTGCGCCAGATCGACACCCTCATCTCCCACCTCCCCGCGCTTCACCCGGCGCTCGCCATGAACCTCAGCCACATCATCAGTGACTGGACCGGCCGCTGGGCCCCCCGCGACTTCAACTCCCCGGCCGACGCCCACCGCTACTGGACGCGCTGGTGGGGAAAGAACCGCGACCGCATGCTCCAGCAATCCGCCCCCCAGGCCTGGCGCTGAGCCGACCGCATAAAAAAAGACCGGCCTGAGCCGGTCTTTCCTTTCACCCTATCGCGCGTTGAGCGCTACTCCAGATTCTTGAGCCTTTTGAGGTTGCCCATCACCTTCTCGTACTCAATCTCCCAGGCCGCCGACCCCTCTTCCAGGTTCTTGATCTTGCCGCGCACTTCCTGATCAAGCTCTTCCTGAACGTTGGTATGCCGCTTCAGGATAGGGTTGATCTTGCGTCGAAGATCATTATCCGTCGAGTACACCTCATCGACGAAGTTCGAGTGAAAGAACGTCTCGATGATCTGCGAGATGATATATCCCAGCGGATCATCGGTGAGCTCAATCCCCTTCGCCTTTGCAAGCTTACGCTTTTCGCGGCCCACGCTGCTGTCACCATACTTCATGGCGATGTCTTTGGCCCGCTCGGTGAGCTCACGATCAAGCCGAATATACTCGCGAAGCACCGACTGAATATCGAGCTCCACTTCGGGAAGATTCTCCGACGCGATCTCGAGATCGCCGGCGCGGGTCAACGTGCGGATAATCTCTTCCGCAATGACCGGTACCTGTCCGCCATATAAGCGCATAACGCCTCCAGATGGTCCGAACGCACCCGGCATAACTCCGGGACTCCGGTGGCGTCCGACGAATCCGGGTCAATTTCACCGGGATTCGAAACTTTTCGTCCGTCTAACGAGTGGCTTTTTTTGCACCTTTGCCCGCAGATTACAAGGATAATTTTAGCTGCCGGCCATTTCCTCGCCAGCCACCCTCAAAAACACACAGTGAGCACGCTTTCATCCTGTCACTCCAACGAAATTGCCCGGCGCAAAACACGCATAGCGATGGGAAGCCACGCAGGTGTGCTTATCTCCGCTTCCCGCCTGGGGCGCCCGGCTCCCGGGCTCGGTCCTCTCCCCTCCTGGATTTGAATAGCCTCGATTTGCTCGCGTCCAAGGAGCACGCAGTAGCCTCGGGCGCAGCCGCCCCGTAGTATGATTCACAACGCAGAACGCCAACCTCTATTGAGTGGAGACCTACCATGTCGACCTTTGCCTCAGCCTCTCCCCCCTGTACCCCCGACAGCAGGTCTGCGCTCAGATCGACGCTTCGCTGGCTGACGCTGACGCTCTTCTTCGTGCTCTTCTCTCAGGGCTGCCTGGGGTGTGACGATCGCAGCAACCAGGAGGTCGACTGCTCCGTGGCCGGCGAGTGCGCCACCTGCGAGCTCGACGACGACTGCAGCGTCGGATCCATCTGTCGCCTGGGCACCTGCACGCTTCCCTGCGCCAACGACAGCGAATGCGGCGCCGACCAGATCTGCGCCCGCGGTCGCTACTGCATCGCGATCCCGGACGAAACCACCTCCTGCACCGTCAACAGCGAATGCGATTCTCGCCGCTGCGACGAGGGCACCTGCGTCCCGGCCGACCGTTGCTCGGTCGACAGCGACTGCTTCGAGATGGAGTTCTGCAGCCTCGATGGCTTCTGCGTACCTCAGTGCCAGGCCTCGCTGGAGTGCCCCGGCAGCGAGATCTGCTTCGAAGGACGCTGCGTCATCGGCGGTGGCTGTGAGAGTGATGAAGACTGTGGCGAGCTCGGCGTCTGCTCCGAGAATGGCAGCTGCCAGGTAGCCTGTGAGTCTGACGCCGAGTGCGGCACCGACGCTGCCTGCTTCGAAGGACGCTGCTCGGCTGGCTGCACTTCCGACGCTCAATGTGGCGATTCCGGCGTCTGCTTCCGGGGCGCCTGCGTCACCGCCGACCCCGACGATCCCACCCGTCCTGCCCCCGAACCCGGTGAAGAACCCGACGACCAGGAAGAGCCCGGAAACGACGTCGATCCTCAGCCCGACACCGACCTCCCCGATGACGTGGGATCCCACCCCGACGATGAACCTTCGCCTGACCGCGACGACGCCCCGGAGTGCACCGCCTCGGAGGACTGCGGCGCCAACGCAAGCTGCGAAGACGGCCTCTGCGTGGCCATCGGCATCTGCCAGTCCAACGCCGACTGCTCCGAAGGCTCCACCTGCCAGCGCGGCCGCTGCCGCCTGGGCTGTGAGGTCGACGATCACTGCCGCGCCGGAGAATTCTGCACGGCTGACGGCGCCTGTGCTCCTGTAGAAGAGCCCGACCTGAGCTGCCGCTCCAGCAGCGAGTGCGGCCCCTGCGAGGCCTGCATCTCAGGCTCCTGCCAGATCGTTGACCAGCTCTGCGTCACCGACGCCCAGTGCGGCATCGGCAAAGACTGTGAGCGTGGCTTCTGCCACTACGAGTGCAGCGACAACAACGACTGCCCCTACAGCCAGTTCTGTGATGCCGGCACCTGCCGCGCCGCCGACAACCCCACGGCCTGCACCACACGCTCCGACTGCGGCACCCGGGAGAGCTGCATCAATGGCTGGTGCTACGACCACTGCAGCGCCGACAGTGACTGCGGCGACCAGATGCTCTGTGACCAGGGAGTCTGTCAGCCCGACTACCGCCCCGGCCCGGAATGCACCGGCGCCGGTCAGTGTGGCCCGGGAGCCACCTGTGTTAGCGGCGTCTGCACCATCAGCTGCAGCGGCGACGCCGACTGCACCTTCGGAGCCGGAGCCTGTGAGTTTGGCTACTGCGCACGTTAATCACATAGCCTGAGACCACACTTCAACGAGGCCCCCGACGCCATGGCGGGGGCCTCGTTGCGTTCTACCTATGCCCCAAAACATGCTCTCATCCCGAAACCCGAGGTGTGCCGGGCCAGAATACAAAGGCCACAGCAAGCAAAATGAGCGCAAACGCCACCCCGTGATTCCACCGGGGAAGCTCCCGAAAGTAGATAAAGGCAAACCCTACAAACACGCTGATCGAGAGCACTTCCTGCATGATCTTAAGCTCCATCACGCTGAAACGCTCCACGCCGATACGATTCGCCGGCACATGGAAGCAGTACTCCAGCAGCGCAATGCCCCAGCTTACTACGATCACCTTCCACAACGGGCTGTCCGTATGTTTGAGGTGCGCATACCACGCCACCGTCATAAAGATATTGCTCAACAGGAGCAGCCCAACGGTCTTCATCTCATCCTCCGCAATCAATCGTTGACCACGATTCGCAACACCACGTTCTTCGCGTCCCCGCCAAGCCTTAACCACCTGCCAGAGCGGAGCGAGAGGCCTCGAACAGCATGCCCGACCGCTATCCTTATTCGACCCCGGGTCACCTTTTTAGCCATCCGGAAGACGACCCTGGGTCACCTTTTCCGTCACTCGAACAGTAGGCTTTCAGACGAACCTGGGTCACCAGTTCAATCATCCGCGGCTTCAACTGACTGTCCACTTTCGCGCACATTGCCCGAGATCGAACGCCTCGCACCCGTAAACGCGTCACAACACCTACTCCCCGCGCTCCACCGCCCAATCTGCTTCGCTCCCTCCCAATCCCCACCGCTCTCTCCTGACCAAAAAACAAAAAAAACCCGCCCCGCTCTACTTACGCAGAACGGGGCGGGCTTTTTTAAATAAAGGGTTGGCAGCGACCTACTCTCCCACGACCTCTCGGTCGCAGTACCATCGGCGCTGGAGAGCTTAACTTCCGAGTT
>NZ_VOSM01000022.1 GCF_007997015.1 Lujinxingia vulgaris | reverse complement strand
CGAGCACAACTTGCCCGTGAATGGCTGGTCGATCGTCTACGTTTCAAGCGGTTTCTGGGTGAACTGATCAAGTAGTACTAACCACAAATCGCACCCCGCCAGACGCCCTCACGAATCGCCCCACACCGCGTACCCCCTAACCCAATGCGAACCCCAAAACCCGAGCGCATCCAGGGCGACGCCTGACAAGGAGATAGGGATGAAGCTGTAGCAGCGCTACCGCGAATCCCTATCGACGCCGTCAGCGTCGTCCTGGGGCGCTCGGCACCCCGACGCGAACCCCAAAACCCGAACGCATCCAGGGCGACGCCTGACAAGGAGATAGGGATGAAGCTGTAGCAGCGCTACCGCGAATCCCTATCGACGCCGTCAGCGTCGTCCTGGGGCGCTCGGCGATGTTGCCTGTGTAGTGGCATGTGCCTATACTCAGTATTACAGGCCCGAGCTCTGGCGTGGAGGCTATCGCCGGCAAGCCCGGGAGCCCTTTTCTGCGTGGCACCACTTCGCCCGCGCGGCAATCGCGGGAATGTTGGGGCGCCCCCCGGGCGTTCCTTCTTCTGACTTCGCCCCTGATGGCTTCACCTCCACGACTGAGCGACGGGACCATGACCTACGAGGAGTTTGAGTGGCACATCCTGCGCCTGGTCTATGAAGAAGGCATGGACAGGCTCCAGCCCTCCTACCTGGCCTACGCGCTCGGGCTGACCCATGAGCGGGTCACCGCCTTCTTAGAGCAGGCCACCCAGGCCGGGCTTGTCGAGATGGAGATCAAAAGCGACGGCCGCCTCGAATACACCATCCCCGGCGTCGACCACTCCCGAAGCCTCCCTCGCCCCATCTGGCGCGAGGAAGAGCAGGCCCGCGCCGAAGCCAGAGGCGAAGCACTCGGGCCCGAAGCGCAGCCCTCCCGGGCCGCCTCGGAGGCCGCCCGCGACCTGATGGCCCACGACCCCGACGCGCCGCAGGTCTCACCCGCACAGGCCTCGCCATCGCCGGCTCAGAAGACACAGCAAGAAGCCCAGGCCCGCGCCGAAAGCAGCCGCCTGGCCGTGGCCAGCCACCCGCTCTTGCCCGCCTCGCTGCGCGCCCACATCGAAGAGCGCTACAAACACACCGACGCCCAGCTGGTGCCCGTCTCCCAGACCGGCCTGCAACGCGACCAGCTCCCGGTCGTCGACCCCACCAGCCGCGCGATGGTCGCCGTCGACAACGACGCCCGCTTCCCTTTCCGCATCGAAGCCAGCGACGACACCTTCTGCGACCCCTCGCAGACCGTCTTCATGCGCCAGATGCGCGCCTACGGCGTCAAAGACGAAGAGGAGCTTCGCTTTCACGTCCAGCGCCTCTTCGAATCCTTCGGCTACCGGGTGGTGCAATCCGAGCACGAACGCCTGCGCTTTGAGCGCGGCTCGCTCACCTTCATCATCGCCATGGTGCCCCTCTTCGTGCTGGTGCTCCCGCTCTTTGTTTACCTTTTTCTCTATTGCATGGGTCGCTCCACCATCCATCAAGAACCGGTGGAGCTCGATGTTCAATTTCGCAAACGGGTCGTCGATGGCGAGCCGGTCTTTGATATCGACTTAACCTTTGTCGGTCTGCACGGCGTGGTCCTGGGCGCCGCCGACCAACGCGTTCTTAACCAGGAGATCGACACGCTGCGCGATGAACTGCGCTGGTCGCTCAGCGCCGGCTAACGCCGGCTGCTTTTGTTGTCTGCTTGTCTCGATCGCTAACGTGATACCGGCAGTCAACCGCATCGCTGCACTCGACCGGGGGGGAGGGGGTTCGACAGCGAGACTTCGTAAACTTCTTTCCCCACAGGTAGGTATGACAGACCTCTACGACTTTAGCACCGACGAGATGGTGGAACCCATTGAGCGCCTCTTTGAGCGCGAGTTCCCCTCAACCTTCGACCTCTTCAACGACGAGCCCAAACTGACCGACGAAGGCCCCCGAAGCGTGCCGATCGACGTGGTCTACGTGGCCGGTTCGGTGCAAAAGCTCCACGCCATCAAGCTGGCATCCTCCTACGACGACTGCCTCTTCGACGTCCGGACCGGTCTGCACGCCATGAGCCGCGCCACCGCCAACTACCGCTGGCTGGCGCTCCCCCTGGAGGCGCTTCGCGAAGGCGAAGCCGAATACAACGACATCCTCATCAAGACCGCCGGTGAGCGCGGCGTGGGCATCATCACCGTTCAGCCCCGCGGCCGTGGCCTCTCCGCCAAGATCGTCGTCAAGGCCGACTACGAAGAAGGCGATTTTCTGGATCATTATGAGGGCATGCGCGATCGTTACCGCTCCATCAAAGAGCGCGACGTGGCTGCTGAAGGCTTCCAGGTCGTCGACTACTACGGGCGCTGATCCTCACAGCTGTGCCCGGCCTCCTCGGCCCGAACCATGAGCACGACCCCTTCTACGAGCCCCCACCTGCGCTTTATGCGCGAGCTGGGGGCTCTTCTGCGCGCGCCCTACGCCCTGATCCACCTGGAGACCCACGAGGAGGAGCGCGCGCTCGATCTCATCGGCCGCCTGGCTGCCCGCGACCAGCGCCCGGTGCGCACCTGGTCGATCACCCGCGGCTTCAACGACCTCCCCGACTCCGAGGGGGCGGCCAGCCTGGCCGACGCTCTCGTTGAGGCTCAGCAGAGCGCCGAGCGCGGCGTCTTCATCTTCGTCGACGCCACTCCCCAGCTCGACTCCCCCCACCTGCGTCGCCTGCTGCGTGAGACCGAGCGCGCCTGCGCTCGCCAGGGCAAAACGCTGATCTTTATGGGCCCCGACCCCATCGAGCACCCCGAGTTCCAGAAAGATCTCACCCCCCTCTCGCTGCCCCTGCCCGACCGCGAGGGCATCAAAAAACAACTTCTGGCGGTCTTTCCCCCCGAGCACTTCCCCCACCTCGACGTCGGCGCGCTCACCGCCGGCGCTCTCGGCCTGACCCAGCGCGAGGCCCACCGCGCCTTTCACCGTGTGCGCCAACAACTTCTCGACGCTCGCCAGGCCGGCCAAGAGCTCGACCTCGAAGACGCCATCCTCCAGGAAAAACGCCGCCTGGTGGGCCGCAGCGAAGTCCTGGAATTCCATCCCCTGGACGCTGGCCTCGACAACGTCGGCGGCCTCGACGCCCTCAAAGACTGGCTGGTGGAGCGCCGCGCGGCCTTCGGCGACGAGGCCCGCGCCTACGGTCTACCCTCGCCAAAAGGTCTTTTGCTCCTCGGCGTGCAGGGCTGCGGCAAAAGCCTCACCGCCCGCGTTATCGGCCGCCACTGGGGCCTGCCGCTTTTGCGCCTGGACATGGGCCGCGTCTTCGACGGGCGCCGCTCCCCGGAAGAATCCCTGCGCTCCGCGCTCAAAACCTGCGACGCCCTGGCCCCCTGCGTGCTGTGGATCGATGAGATCGAAAAAGGCTTCGCCCAGGGCTCCGGCGACGACGGCCGCGCCAGCCGCGTGCTCGGAACCCTGCTCACCTGGCAGCAGGAGCGCCAGACCCCGGTCTTCGTCGTCGCCACCGCCAACAGCGTTGAGAGCCTCCCCCCCGAAATGCTCCGAAAAGGCCGCTTCGACGAGATCTTTTTCGTCGACCTTCCCCAGCCCCACGAGCGCCAGGAGATCTTGAGCATCCACCTCGCCAGACGACAGCGCGCTGTCGAGCCCGAGACCATCGCCGAGCTCGCCGAAATCTGCGAACACTTCTCCGGCGCCGAGCTCGAGCAGGTCGTCATCAGCGCCATGTACGCCGCCTTTGCAGACGGCCGCGACATCGACCGCGACGACCTCATCTACGCCGCCCGCGACACCGTCCCCCTCTACCGCACCTACGAAGAGAGCATCAAAGCCCTGCGCGAATGGGCCCATGAGCGCGCCCGCAAAGCCTCGCGCACCCGGCGCATGCTCGACTTCTTCAGCCCGGCGTGAATTCTCATCGCGAGAAATAGGTCCAACCCTCGCCACGGTTGCACCGATGCGCCCGCACAAGCCCCCGCGCATCCGACGCGCCAATCAGGCGCCGACGTTGACAGCATCTTGAGCACCGCAGTACCACCACGTAGAACCGCTGGTCCCGGCCCTGATGGGGTCCCACTTCTGAACTATGTAAGGTTGATGGCATGCGCCCTGCGCACTCCCAGAAGATCGTCTACGCCCTCTCCGCGCTCATCGCGCTGAGCCTCTTTGCGGCCGCCGCCCTGCTGCTCAGCGAGCGCGAGCACCTCAAGCCCCTGGCGCAGAGCGAACAGGAGAGCGCGTTTGCCGCCTTCCAGGCCGAGGCCACTCCCGACACTCCGGCGGAGACCTCCGAGCGGCCCGAACCCATCGCGCAGAACGACCTCCCTGAAGACTTCGACCCCGAAGCATGGGACGTCCTCGATCCCCTCCCCGAAGATCGTCAGGCCGAGGTCGAGTCCCCGGCGCCCCTGGAAGTTGGCCAGCAACGACGCCGGCTGCGCCCGGCCCACCTTACCGTCATCACCGACTTCTCCAAGGCCCAGGTCACCGTCAACGGCATGCCCTACCCGGCCTACTCCGAAGACGGCGAAAACGAAGGCATCGTCCTGCCCGCCGGCGGCCCTCACCGCGTGGTGGTCGACTACAGCGGCAACCAGCGCGTCTACGAGATCGCCCTTCGCCCCAACGAAGCGCGCATGCTCATGGTCGAGCTCACCAACTACAACGGCGCCCCGGTCGCCTCCAACAGCGCCGCCGCGCCTCCCAAGCCTCAAGAAAAACCCGAAGAGCCCGAAGCCGAAGACGGCCAGGGCCGCATCACCGTCTACTCGCGCCCCCGCGGCGCCGTGCTCGTCAACGGCTCCGACCGCGGCCAGCAGACCCCCGGCACCGTCGACGTCGAAGCCGGCCGCCACGAGGTCCAGGTCCGCTACGAAGACGGCGAAGTCAGCGAAAAGAAAGTCGTCCGCGTACGCGAAGGCTCCCGCATCAAGCTCTTCTTCCGCCAGTCCAACTGAGAAGTTGGCCCGACAACCGGCGCGGAAACCCCCACAAAAAACCCTTTAACATCAAAGGGTTAATACACACCCAAGGCGCGCTCCCGGGCGGGCATCACCTCCAGACAGGTGGTCCACCACCCGGTGAGGATCGTCTCCACAAAAGGTTCCGGCAGCTTCTCCTCGCGCATCAACGCCGCCAGGGCCTCGTGGTCGTAGGCCACCTCCCGAAACGCCACCCGCACCCCCTCGTCGTCGACTTCCACCAGCGCATAATCCACGCTGGTGCGCCCGTTATTGGCCGGCCGCCCGATCGCCCCCACATTGATCACCTGACGCCCTCCCTCAAGCTCCCGCTTCCAGGGGATGCCCGTATGCGTCACAAAGAGCACGTCGGCCTCATAGCTCTTGAGCAAATGCTCCAGAAACGCATCCGGGCACATCGACTCCCATAAAAACTCGTTGACCTGCCTCGGCGAGCCGTGCGCCATCAGCACGCGCTTGCCGGCCCAGTCGTGCCGAAACTCGGTGGGCAGATCGCGCAACCAGTCCTTATGCGCATCCGCCGTGTTCGCCAGGGTGTAGTCGTAGCTGATCTGCGCATAATAATTATCGCGCGGATCGGTGTACCCGCAGGCGCAATCCTCCAGGCGGTTGCCGATGGAGTGATCGTAGTTCCCCTGCATCACATAAAGATCCGGAACATCGCGCAGCAGCGGAAACACCCGGTCGGGCTGCGGCCCAAAGCCCCCCATATCGCCCAGGCAAAAAATCGCCTCACAGCCCAGCGCCCGCGCATCCCGCAGCGTGGCTTCCAGGCTCAAGAAGTTGTTATAAACCCCGCCAAACACCGCAAATCGCCTCAGGTCCGACACGTCACGCCCTCCACAAAACAGGTGTAGCAGGCCGGATGGTCGAGCTTGATCGGCCCCATCGCATCTTCGAGCGTATCGCCCATCCGCGCCCCCTCCTCCTCAATGAGGATCGGGCAGGGATAAACCCCCTTCGCCGTCACCATCCGACAGCTGGAGCATTGCAGACTCTGGCGCGCCTCCTCATCGAGCATCCCCTCCCTCAGGCGCTCAAAATCCTCGTACGCCCCGCCTCGTCGCTCCTCTCGCCCGATCTTAAAAGGCGCCAGAAATTTTAGACGGGGGCGAGTGATGCCCCGCTCCGCCAGAAGATCGAAAAAGCGCTGACGTCCCGCGCTCTCAGCGAGCTCGGCGTGGCAGGTGGTGACGGTGAACACCGGGTTGAGCCCCGCCTGATGCAGGCGCTGCGCCCCGCTTAAGATCTTCTCAAAGGTGTGGCGCCCGCGGATCGCGTCGTTCTCCTCCGGCGTCGTCCCGTCGAGCGAGACCCGCACATCGAAGTTGTAGCGCGAAGTCCTGAACACCTCGGCCAGCCACCCGGCCAGCTCCTCGTCGATGAGCACCCCGTTGGTGAGCACGCTCAGCGGCCCGTGCTCCAGCGTCAACGCAATCATCTCGCGAATCTGCGGGTGCATAAAAGGCTCCCCGCCGGTGAAGTAGAACTCCTTGACCCCCATCTCCGCCGCCGTCTCCACCGCGCGCCGCACCTCCTCGAGCTCCATAAAAGGGTGGCTCTCGTTTTTGGGGCCGCAGGAGATAAAACAATGCAGACAGGCCAGGTTACACACCGTCCCGGTGACCTGCAGCCAGAGCGTATCCAGGTGGCCAAGCTCCAGCTGCGGCGCGGGCCCCTCCGGGTTGCGGTCGATGGCCAGGTTCAAATCGATCATCAGATGGTCCTTCACTGCAGAAGACATCGTTGGCGAGGAAAAACGTTGCCTTCGCCCGGCCTGTTCCAAACTTACTGGAACCTACCGGGCAAAGAGCCGCCTCGTTCGCAAAGGTGAACGCCTCACAGGCGGCGCGCAAGGCCCCCGGGGTAATTTTCTTGGTGCAGCAGAAGGGGAACTCTATACTGAGGTGGCCGCAGGCCCGCCACGCCGGGCACGGTGCCGCTTTAAATTCGGCGATTTGACAGGGTATAAGCCCGGCTGCTAGCCGAGAGCGCCGCCCTCGACAACCTCGCCAACCGGGCAGGGACGCGCGGGGTACCTGGCGGAAGAACCTGGCACAGGGTAACGACGATCATGAACGATCTGCGCACGACGTTGACGCGCGCTCTTTTGATGAGCGCTCTTTTATGGGGAGTCCCCTCCGTCGCCTCGGCTCAGGAGGCGGCTGACACTGCTCCTGAAGCCCCGGAGCAGGTCGCCGACGACAGCGGCGAAGACGAGCGCCAGGAGGCCGCTCTGCGCGCCCTCAAACGCGCGCAGCAGGCCATCGACGAGGGCGACGACGCCAGCGACTCCGACGACGCGCAGCGCGAGGAGACGACCGAAGCGCTCACCGAAACGGGCAGCACACCCCCACGCCAACTCGTTGAAAACACGGCAGAATCCACCGAAGGCAACACCCCAGGCGTCACCGAAGATGACTCGCCCGCAGACGCCTCCGAGCTCGACGCAGCGGAGCCCGTCACCGCTCAGGCCGACCCTCTCGACGAGCCCGAACCTCAGGACGACTACGGCGACTCCGCCGAGGAAGACGCCGCTATCTTCGGCGCCTACGACGAGCCCGAAGAGAGCCCCGAGGCCGATGCGATCGTCGACGCGGAGGTCCCCGCCGACCTTATCGAAGACGCCATCCTCGACGCCGAACTGGCCGCACAGGCCCCGGCCGATGCCGGCGCGTTAAACGAAGAACTCGCCACCGACGCGCAGATCGAGCCCGGCGTCGGCCTCGACGCCGACCAGACCGCGCGCCTGCGCGACTTCTTCGCCCGCATCACCGACGAAGACGAGACCAGCTGGCCCAGGCCCGCCGCGCTGCGCAGCCTGCAGGCCGTCTCCAGCCGCCTCCTCGGCGTGGGGGGCGACTACCTGGTGCTCACCCCCTATGTCGCCGATCCGCGCTGGCCCCAGGCCATGCAGCTCCTCGTCGAAGACGAGTGCGACGACGCCCTGACCCTGGCCACCGACATCCTCGGACCGCCCGAGCTGCACGCCGACGGCGAGCCGGCGGTGCGCTACGCTTTTGCCCGGATTCAGATGTGCGCCGACGCCCGCGCTCAAGGGCTCGCCACCATGCGCCAGCTCGCCGAGCTCCCCACCGCCGTCGGTGAGCTCGCCCGCCGCGCGCTGGGCCGCTCCCGCCAGCAGGCCGTCGAAGACGAGGCGATGGCCCTCTCCTCCCACATCCGCCAGGCCGAGCGACGTGCCAACGATGGCGAGGTCGACCAGGCCCTGCGCGATCTTTACGAGCTCCGCCAGGAGCTCAAACAATCCTGGGATCAGTACCAGGTACGCCGCGCCGAGGCCCGCATCCTTGAGCGGGCCGAGCGCCCCCTGGAGGCCGCCCAGGTCTGGCTGGGCATCTACCGCATGACCCGCTCCTGGCGCAGCAGCGACCGCATCGCCGGCGACGTCGAAGACGCCATGCGCCGCCTCGATGTCGCCATCCCCTTTGGCGACCGCATCGACCGCATGCGCGAGCTCATCGCCCGCGGCCGCTACCGCCACGCCCACCAGGTCTCCCGCGAAAACGCCCGGCTCCGCAACGTCTCCGGCTCCGAGATCCGCGGCTGGACCCGCTACCGCGAAGCCCTGCAAAACGAGCGCGAGCGCAAACGCGAAAAAGCCCTTCAGGAGTTCGCCGAGGCCGAACGTCTGGTGCGCGACCCGGCCATCCGCCCACGCCTCTACTTCGGCTGGGCCCGCGCGCTACGCCGCATGGATCGCGACAGCGAAGCCATCGCCCTCTACCAGCGCCTCTGCCACGAATACCCCACAAACGCCCTCTGCCCCGAAGCCCTCTATGAGGCCGGGCGCCTCTACCAGTTCAAGAACAAACACGAAGAGGCCCGCGCCCACTTCTTTGATCTGGTAGGCCTGCACCCCTTTAGCAGCCACGTGCCCGACGCCCTCTGGCGCACAGCCCTCAGCGCCTACCTGCAAGAAGACTACGACGCGGCCATCCCCCCCCTCCTCGACCTGGTCAACCACTACGGCCATATCAAAGACGAGTCCGAGCTCACCCTGGGGCTCAAAGCCCGCTACTGGCTCGGCGTCAACCACCTCAAAGCCGGCCGCACCGACCAGGCCCGCCACTGGCTCCAAAACACCATCGATTCCGGCCCGCTGACCTGGTACGGCCGCCTGGCTGTCGCGCGCCTGGAGCAGCACGAGCTTCCCGCCCACGTGCGCCTGCCCACCATCAACCTCAACGCCGAAGAGATCGCCAACTTCGCCACCCTGCGCCTTCCCCATAACCCGCGCCTGGAAGTCGGCGCCGAGCTTGTGCGCCTCTCCCTCTACAAAGACGCCCTGGCCGAAGTTCGCCGCCAGCAGGCCGTGCACCCCATCCCCGAAGGCACCGTGCAACTTCGCGCCGGCCTTCACCTGGCCGTCGACGAGCCCAACTGGGCCCACTGGATCATGAAGTCGGTCATCGACGAGCGCGGCCCCTCGCTGCGCAACATCCGCGACTGGGGCTTTGCCTTCCCCGTCAACTACATGGAGCTCGCCCACAAATACGGCGACGCCTACGGCGTCTCCCCCTTCCTGGTCCAGGCCATCATCCGCCAGGAGAGCGGCTTCCGCCCCACCGTCAAAAGCTACGCCGGCGCCATGGGCCTGATGCAGCTGATGCCCGGCACCGCCCGCTACACCTCTCGCACCTTCCTCGAAGAAGGCTCCGTCTCCTCCCGACAGATCCTCAACCCCGACACCAACGTGCGCCTGGGCACCATGTACATCCGCATCCACATCGCCCACGCCCACGACCGCCCCGCCCTGGCCCTGGCCGGCTACAACGCCGGCCCCGCCCCCCTGCGCTCCTGGATGGACCGCTTCGGCGACCGCGAAGTCGACGCCTGGGTCGAGTCCATCACCTACCAGGAAGCCCGCGGCTACGTGCGCAAGGTCATGACCAGCTTCATCACCTACCAGGGCCTCTACGGCGACGGCACCCTCCCCGACATCCCCCTGGAGATGCCCGAAGATCTCCGCCCCTGGGGCAAGATCCCGGAAGTGGAAGCCGCAGCCAGCGAACCCGTCTCGATGCTTTTGGTCTTTTAAGTCGGTTTTCAACGCGAACTAAAAAACCCGAGCGCATCCTGAACCGACGCCGGAACCAACGACTTCGTGAACTAAAAAACCCGAGCGCATCCAGGGCGAACCAGTCTCAATGCTTTTGGTTTTTTAAGTCGGTTTTCTACGCGAACTAAAAGACCCGAGCGCATCCAGGGCAAAGTCCAGCGAGGAGCAAGGACGAAGCTGTAGCAGCGCTACTGCGAGGACGCAGCGACGATGCTGGCTTTGTCCTAGGGCGCTCGGCACGCTCGGCGATGCTGGATTTGTCGCAACGCATTAAGCTAAGGTTTGCAGCCATTCATTACCGTGAAGCGTCTTCATAGGAGAAAGCTGTGCCCGCGATGTTCCGACTCTTACTTGTTTTGCTCCTCTCCTGCGGCCTGGCCGCCTGCGCCGACGGCGACACCGTCGACCCGGCCGACACCGACCCCATCCGCCCCCAGCCCGACACCGGCCCTGACAAGGACGCCGACGAAGACGTCGATCCTCAGGAAGACACCGATCCTGAAGAGGACACCGACCCCGATCCCCAGGAAGATACCGACCCGGATCCTGAAGAAGACGCCGATCCGGACCCCGAGGAAGACACCGGCCCCGATCCCGACTGCTGCACCATCGGCGACACCCTCTGCGACGGCGATGACGCCGAGATCGTCTGCACCGATGACGGCAACGGCTGTGGTCAGTGGAGCGAGCCGCAAGTCTGCGGCGGCGGGGCCGCCTGCGTCGACGACGCCTGCGAAGTCTGCATCGACGAAGACGAAGATGGCTATGGCGAGGGCTGCGCGATGGGCCCGGACTGCAACGACGCCGACAGCAGCATTTACCCCGGCGCTCCCGAGCTCTGCGACGGCATCGACAACGACTGCGACACGATCGCCGACAACGGCTTCAACGTCGGCGAAGCCTGCAGCGTGGGCCTGGGTGCCTGCGAAGGTTTTGGCCAACTTGAATGCCGTTTCGACGGCACCGGCACCTTCTGTGACGCCCTGCCCCAGTCGAGCTCCGCAGAAGTCTGCGACGGCGAAGACAACGACTGCGACGGCGCCACCGATGAAGATGACGTCTGCGGTGGCAACGATCCCGACCCGGATCCCGATCCCACCGACTGCACCAACGACAGCTACGGCACCACCAACGCCAGCAGCCTCAACGGCGTCGAGTTCTTCTCGGGCGACTTTGAAGAGATGACGCTCTGCCCGGGCGAAGGCTACGACTGGTTCTACCTGGGGAACCTCACCGTCGGCGATCGCGTCACGGCCGAACTGGTCTACAACCCCGCCACCTCCACGATCAACATGGCGCTCTGGGCGGGTACCCGCGTCATCGCTTACGGCCAGGGCTCCAACGGCCTGCGCGAGCTCGACCGCACCCTGACCTCCGCCGACATTCAGGACGCCGACGAGCGCATCACCATCCAGGTCTACTACAGCGGTAGCTCCTCCCTGCCGGTCAGCGGCATCGACTACCTCATTGAGAACGTCTCGCCCTGAGGCGTCTTCTCACAGACCTGACTTCGCGCAGGGCGCTCTAAGTCCCCCCGACTCAGAGCGCCTTGCGCGGCGGCATCATCAGGTTGGCCACCAGCAAGCCGGCCACGAGCGAGGCGGCCACCAGCGTCATCAAAAACGCCGTCTCCATCCCCCCCACCACGTCGTTCTCCAGCAGGCGAGACACGCTGCGAAAACCCACACTCCCGGGCACCAGCAGCAAGATCCCGGGCACCATCACGATCGACGCCGGCCGCTCAAAGAAGCGCGCAAACGCGTTGCTCGCCACCCCGACCACCAGCGCCGCGATAAAGACGCCCACCTCCGGCCCCAGCCACAACGCCCCCTGACGGGTGCCGCCGTAGGCCAGCGCGGCCGCGCACAGAATCCAGCCCACATCGCTAAAACGCGCGCGCAGCAGCACCGTAAACGCCACCGACGCCACCACCAGCGCCACCGCCTCCACCCCGAAGCTCATCCCCAGCGAGGTAAGCTGCGGCGGCTCCCCGAAGAGCATCGCGGCCAAGCGCAGCCCCACCGCCACCCCGAAGGCCATCTCCAACAATATCATCAACGCCAGGGTCAGCCTCGCCGCACCCGCCGCCAGGTTGCGCGTGGCCAGCTCGGTGAGCGCGGTCGTCAGCGTCAGCCCAGGCAAGAGCACGATCAGCCCGGCGACCATCGGGATGAACACCGACGCCCCATCAAAGGCCACCGCCAGCGCCCCCGACGCAAACGAGGCGATAAACGCGCTGAGCGCCACAAAGATCCGGTTCACCGTGGCAAACTTCACCGCCACCAACGACAAAAGCCCGATCCCCAACCCGGCCACCGCCGAGATCCACATCTCGCGCAGCGCCCCCCCGAAGATGATGCCCGCCGCGCCCGATGAGAGCACATAACAGACCGTCATCAGCCAGGGCGGATAGCGCTCCGGCGCCCGCTCCACCTCCTCGATCAGCGCCAGCCCCTTAGCCGTGCTCAACTCGCCAGCGAGCACCCGGGTGACGATCTCATCGACATCGGCCATCTGCCCCAGGTTGACCTCCCCGGGCTCCACGCGCACCAGAAAGGATCGCTGATCGCCCAGCGGCCCGAACGCCGCCATGATCGAGGTCGGCGTCGAGAAAAAATGCGCCTCCAACCCGAAGCGGCACGCCATCCCCGAGAGCACCTCCTCTAAGCGGTGGGCCGGCGTGCCGTACTGATGCAACGCGCGTCCGACACGCAGCACAAACTCCACCGCCTTATTGTCGATCTTCGGCTGCGCGCTCTCACTGGAGCGCCGCCGACGCGGCACACCGAGCACACGGCGGATCGTGCCTTCAGGCTGATTCGTGCTCATGAACTTGCTCCTCTGGCGCTCCTGACGCACCTTGATCGCAACAGCTTCCGGGGCATCTTCTGCGCCCCGCGTACTTCACCTTCACACAGCGGCCTCGCTGCCGCCGCCTTCGGCCCCGCTCCCTTACCCGAGTCGCCCCCATGGAACAACGCCTGCGTCAAACACTCGCTGATTTCTTCGATCCTCAAGTCGCAGAGCGCGCTCGCCTCGACAACCTGGGCGGCCACGCCTCGCTGCGCATCTACTGGCGCGTCCACCTTCCCGAAGATCTCCCCGAGACCCGCGTCTACCCCCGCGGCGAACTCACCCTGATGGCGATGGTGCTCCCCGAGGGCGTCGATGCGATGGGCAGCGACGAGGGCGGATCCTCGGCCGACGCTGTGCCCACCGAGCTCCCCTTTGTCAACGTGCAGCGCTACCTGGCCAACATCGGCCTGCCGGTGCCCGCCATCGATCATATCGACATGGCCCGCGGCGTGCTGCTGCTCGAAGACCTCGGCGATGAGATGTTCGAGCACGCCGTACTCGCCGCAACCTCGCCAGCCTCGGTCGAGGCGCTCTACCGCCAGGCCATTGAACTTCTCGTCGATCTGCAGGTGCGCGTGGAGGCTGAGCGCAAAAGCCCCCGCTACGAGACGGTGGCCTTCGGCCGCGCCTTCGACGCGGAGCTTTTGCGCTGGGAGCTCGATCATTACCGCGAGTGGGGCCTCGACAACCACTACGGCCCCGACGCCCTTGGCGAGCATCGCGACCCGCTCAACCAGCTCTTCGACCGCCTCACCGCCGAGCTCACCGAGCTCCCCACCACGCTGGTGCTGCGCGACTACCAGTCCCGCAACATCATGCGCAAACAGGACACCTGGATCCTCATCGACTTCCAGGACGCGCTCATCGGCCCGGTGATCTACGACCTGGTGGCCCTCTTGCGCGACTCCTACATCGCGCTTCACGCCGAGCAGGTCGCCCGCCTCCTCGACCACTACATCGAGGTCGGCCAACAACGCGGACTTGGCTGGTGCGAGGACGCCGCGCTGATGCGCCGCGCCTTCTACCTGCAGACCGTCCAGCGCAAACTCAAAGACGCCGGCCGCTTCATCTTTATCGACAAGGTCAAGCATAACCCGAGCTTCCTTGACTACTACGAGCCCTCTATCGGATACGTGCGCCAGGCGCTGCGCGCGCTTGACGGCTACCATGGCCTCGACACACTGCTCGCTGCCGTCGACCCGGCCTTCGGGGAGGCCTGAACAACGCGCCGCACGCGATCTTCCCGGCGCTTGAGCATCATCGCCAGACCGGCGCGTCTCTGCGCGAGCCGACCTCGACGAAGTTGGCTCCCCGCGCCCCTCTCAGCCCTTTTTGTGTTTTCTCTTTTTTGATCCGACGAGCCCCACCATGAGCCAGATCTCCACCAAACCCGCCAGCGGCATGCGCGACTTCCTCCCGCGGGAGGCCGCGCTGCGAAAACGCGTCTTCGCGCTGATCGAAGAGGTCTACCAGAGCTACGGCTTCCAGCCCCTGGAGACCCCGACGATGGAGAACCTCTCCACGCTCATGGGCAAGTACGGTGAGGAGGGCGACCAGCTCCTCTTCAAGGTGATGAAGCGCGGCAACAAGCTGCAAAAAGCCCTCAAAAAAGACGCCCCCACCGAGGTGGACCTGGCCGATATGGGGCTTCGCTACGACCTGACCGTGCCGCTGGCGCGCATCGTGGCGCAGTACCAGAACGAGCTCCCCCGCTACTTCAAACGCTTCCAGATCGCGCCGGTCTGGCGCGCCGACCGCCCCCAGCGCGGGCGCTTTCGCGAGTTTTACCAGTGTGATGTCGACGTCATCGGCTCCACCTCCATGACGGTCGAAGTCGAGGTCGCCTCGGCCATCTGCGAGGTGCTGGAGCGCCTGGAGTTCAAGAACTTCCGCATTCACCTCAACCACCGCCTGCTCCTCAACGCCATGATGGAGGCCGCCGGCGTGGCCGCCGATCTGCAGAACGACGCGCTGGTCGCCATCGACAAGCTCGACAAGATCGGCCTCGACGGCGTCAAAAAAGAGCTGGCCGAGCGCGGCATCAGCGAGGATTCGACCGCCACGCTCCTCCCCCTGCTCGGGCTGGCCGAGGAGGTCGAGGGCAATGAGGCGCTGCTCACCGCGCTGGCCGACCGGGTCGGCGAGCTGGAGAGCGGCAAAAAAGCCCTCTCGGAGCTGGGCGATCTTCTGCGTTTTGCGGCCACCACCCCGGCCGCCCCCTACCTGAAGATCGACCCCTACCTCGCCAGGGGCCTCTCCTATTACACTGGCCCCATCTTCGAGATCCGCAGCGACGACTTCTCCGGGAGCCTCGGCGGCGGCGGCCGCTACGACGGCCTCATCGGCATGTTCACCCGCCAGAGCCTGCCGGCCTGCGGGTTTTCCCTGGGCCTGGAGCGCGTGCTCATGCTCCTGGCCGAGCGCGACGCCCTTGCCGAACCCGCCCCCGACGTCGACGTGCTCGTCACCCTGTGGCGCGACGACTTTACTCCCAACAGCCTTCGCCTTGCCGGCGAGCTGCGGGCGGCGGGGCTGCGCGTCGATCTTTATCCGGATGCGGATAAGTACGGAAAACAGTTCAAATACGCCGACGAGCGCAACGTCCCCTTCGTGGCTATTCTTGCCGAAAACGAGCTTGAGCAGGGCATCGTCTCCATCAAAGACATGAAGCGCGGCGACCAGGCCGAAGTCCCCCGGACCGAGGTTGCCGACTGGATCAAGGCTCGCCAGGCCTGAGTTTTTCAATGCTTTTTGTCCGACCGAGAGACGGACGAAGTTCAGTGTTTATGCGGGTCAACCGCGAATCTGACGATCTTCCAGGAGCGGGCTATGAGCGAGAAAAGCGACGCGAACATCGACGCAGAAACCACTGCCGAAAGCTCAGCAACGCACGCTCCTCTGAAGATCGACTACGCCCCGCACTGGGGGCTGGACTCCGGCGTCATTCACCTCAACCACGGCTCATTTGGCGCCTGCCCCCGGCGCGTGCTGCATGCCCAGGACGCGCTCCGCCGCCAGCTTGAGGCCAACCCGGTGCGTTTTGTCGGCCGCGAGCTCCCCGGGTTGATGGCCCACGCCCGCGCCGAGCTGGCGAACTTCGTAGGCGCCGACGCGCCCAACCTCGTCTTCGTGCCCAACACCACCACCGGGGTCAACGCCGTGCTGGGCTCGCTCGATCTTCAGCCGGGCGATGAGATCTTGGTCACAAGCCAGGGCTACGGCCCCTGCACCCTGGCCGCGCGCACCATCGCCGCGCAAAAGGGCGCGCGCGTCATCAGCGCCGAGCTCCCCTTCCACCCCACCTCGGCCGACGCCCTGCACGACGCGCTTATTGCCGCCGTGACGCAAAAAACCCGCATTGCCCTCTTCGACCACGTCACAAGCCCCACCGCGCTGATCTTGCCGGCCGCGCGCATCGCCAAAAGCCTGCGCGAGCGCGGCGTGCTCAGCCTCATCGACGGCGCGCACGCCCCGGGCATGATCCCGCTCGATCTCAACACCATCGGCGCCGACTTCTACGTGGGCAACTGCCATAAATGGCTCTGCAGCCCCCGCGGCGCAGCCTTTTTGCACGTCACCCCCGAGCACCAGGCCACCACGCGCCCCCCCGTCTTCAGCCACGCCGCGGGCATGGCCGACGACGACCCGCAACGCTTCCAGGCCGAGTTTGGCTGGATGGGCACCTACGACGTGACCTCGTATTTGAGCGTACCGGCGGCCATCGACTTTCTGCGCGCGCTCGTCCCAGGCGGCTGGCCCGCGCTGATGGCCCGGAACCGCCGCATGGCGCTGGTGGGCCGCGACCTCGTCTGCGAGGTGCTCGGCATCGTTCCGCCCGCCCCCGACGATCTTCTGGGCTCGATGGCCGCCCTGCCCCTTCCCGATCGCAGCGGCCCGCCCATCAACTTCCCCCTGGAGGTCGACCCCCTGCAGCAGGCCCTCTTTGAGCAGGCCGGCATCGAGATCGCCGTGATGACCTGGCCCGCCCACCCCCACCGCCTGCTGCGTTTAAGCTGCCAGCTCTACACCACCGAAAACGATCTTCAGACCCTGGCCGACGCCCTGGCATCTCTGATCTGAACCTTTGTCAGCACGCAGCCCTGCCTTACACTTTTTAGGCAAACGCGCACCGGCCTCCTCCTTTTTCGGCACAGACATGAGCGACAACAACGACAACGTAAGCGCCGGCCAGATCCTCTGGGACGTGCTCAAGATCGTCATGCTCGTCATCGGCGGGCTGATGCTCATTGCCCTCTTGATGCGCGCGTTTCGCTTCGTGCTCGCCATCGGCGTGCTCGCGTTTTTGAGCTGGGGCGTCTACCGCCTGCTCAAACGCATCTTCGGCACCCGCGAGCTCCCCGCCCCCGAGTCGCAGCTGCGCCTGGGCACCGACACCGACATCGATCCCCTGGAAGAAAAGTTCCGAGAGCTGGAGCTGGAAGAGGCCCGCATCGACGCCGAGATCGAGCGCGCCGAGCGGGAAAACTGACGCCTCACACCCGAGGCGCAACCCCTTGATTTCATTCAACAATCAGCGCAACGCAACGCGTTCAGGCGACGCTTACTCCGCCGCGTCATCTGCCGGTTCGTCGACCTGTTCGTCAGCCTGTTCGTCAGCAAGGGCGGCCTCGTCGGCAACCTCCCCTTCCGTCGCCTCTTCAGCCTCAGCCGCCTCATTGGCCTCGGCCGCCTCTTCAGCGTCGGCCGCCGCGCTGGCCTCAGCCGCCGGCCAGGGCTCCTGACGCTCCACGATCTCGCCGACCTGCGTCTCCACATCGGGGCTTCCCACGGGCATGCCGCGCTCCACCGCCTCGCCATCGGCCAGGTAGTTTTCAAAATAAAGGGGCAGGCTCTCGGCGATCGGCACCTCCGGGCTGTTCTGCAGGTGCACATGAAGGTGCGGGGTGTAGGTGCGCCCGGAGTTGCCGCACTCCGCCACCTGCTGGCCGGCCTCCACCACGTCACCGCCGGAGACCTTGAGCGAGCCCCGCTTCAAATGCGCCAGAAAGAGGTATTCGCCCTCGGCCACGCGCAGGATCACGTGGTTGCCCAGCACACTCACCGGATCAAACTCGCCAGGGATCTGATCGACCTCCGAGCCCACCGCCCGCACCACCTCACCGGCCGCCGGCGCGTACACCGGCGCCCCGAAGCAATGATGCTGCTCCAGCTTGGAGCCATCCCCCTCAAAGCGGCTGCCATCGACGAGCGGCGCAAAATCATAGCCCCAGCGCATCATCGCGGTGGTGGCGTGGTAGTTCGTCTCCCGCTCCTGACCGCCGGCCAGCGTCACCCAGCGCCCGTTGAAGGGAAGCTCAAAGCGCACCGCCGTGGCGTAATCTTCGGTGGAGACCGGCGCCGACATCACCGGGCGGTTGCCCAGCATCCCCACCACCAGCAACGCCCCGAACCCGATGGTGCGCGTGCGGCGGATCACCGGCGGCTGAAATAGCGTGCGCAACAAACCCCAGAAGGCCATCGGCAGGGTCAACATCCCGAGCATCGGGATGATCGTGGCGTGCGCCACAACGCTGGGTTTGCCCAACTTCAAGAGCGCCACGCCGTAGGTCACGAGCATCAGCACCGCCAGCGCGATGGCGATCTTCGCCCACATCTCAAAACGATCCTCCTCGGGCTTTATCTTGTTGAAAATGCCGCGAGGTTTGGGTCCCTGATCCTCGTGTTCGTTCTCGTGCTGCATAGCTTGCATCCGGGGTGACGCGGTGGCGTTTTTGATAACGTCGTGAGCGCCTGAGTCGACCGGCGCCTGCGCCCGCCAAACAAGCACCGGCACGCCGGGGCGTCAAGCCCAAGCCAACCTCTGCGACACCTTGCCCGCCTCCCCGCTCCCCCCCCACACGCCCTACCACATCAAGGTGAAGCGCCATCCCCCCACCTGGTTGTGCCTCTGCCCGCCTGCTGTTATCGTTGCGCCGTCTGTCTTAAGAGCTCCGGATGTCGCCCTGTGGCGCTGCCCTTGTACTCGCTACCCGACCGACCTCCCTCATGAAAATACCGCGCTAGCAAGCGAGCCAGATCGCATGCCTATCTGCCCTAAATGCCGTGAGAAAAACCCGGCCCTCGGCGCCAAATGCCCCCGCGACGGCTTCTATTACGTCTACGAGAGCGCCCTCGAAGACGCCGAGACCGATCCGCGCATCGGCACGCTGGCCGCCGAAAAATACGTGATCCTGGGGCTCATCAGCGAAGGCGGCATGGGCGCGGTCTACCGCGCGCTGCAACTTCCGGTGGAGCGCGAGGTCGCCCTCAAGGTGCTGCGCACCGAGCTGCAGGACTCCAACAAAGGCCGCGAGCGCTTTATCCAGGAAGCCCGCGCCATCTCGCGCCTCTCCCACCCCAACATCATTACGCTGCATGACTTCGGGTTTGAGCGCGAGACCCACCCCTACATGGTCATGGAGTTCGCGCCCGGCGTGGAGCTGACCCGCTGGATGTGGGGCCGCAACATGACGGCCGAGCGTCTGCTGCACGTCGGCCGCCAGATCCTCTCGGCGCTGGCCGAAGCGCATCGCCGCGACATCGTGCACCGCGATCTCAAGCCCGAAAACGTCATCATCACCACCACCGGGCACGATGGCGACTTCCCCAAGCTCCTCGACTTCGGCATCGCTCGCCTCATCAACGAGGGCTCCACCCGCGGGCTCACCCGCGAGGGCGAGGTCTTTGGTACGCCGCATTATATGAGTCCGGAGCAGGCGCAGGGCAAACGCGAGATCGGCCCCCAGGCCGACGTCTACGCCATGGGCGTGATGTTCTACGAGCTCTTCACTGGCGAGCCGCCTTTTGACGCCGAGGCCCCCCTCTCGGTGCTCTTTATGCACATCAACGATCCGATGCCCACGCTCATCCCCCGCGCGGGTATCAAGGCCCCCGAGTGGCTCGACGGCTTCATCGCCCAGGCCACCCGGAAAGATCCCGCCGCGCGTTATCAAAACGCCGGCGAGATGCTCACGGCGCTGGACAGGTTGATGTCTGGAGAGGCCCCGGAGGCGCGCGCCGCCGAAGTCGCCCCCACCGCAGAAGAGCGCGCCGCGGCCAGCGCCCCCACCGATCCCCTCATCGCCGCGCCACCGACCAGCCCCGTGGCCGACACCGATCCCGATCCCCAGGGATCGTCGCCGCAGGCGGGCCCGGCCATCGACGACCCGATGGTCGCCGCGTTCGAAAACACGCCCACCGACCCGGATGCTCCGCCGGCCGCACACGCCAGCGCAAACACGGTCTTTCTCGGCGACGACCTTCAGGAAGATGGCGCCGCGCCTCAGCGTCGCGGCCTTTACGCCGGGCTGGCGATCCTCATTCTGCTCCTGCTCGTGGGCGGCGTCGTGATGATGAACCGCTCCACCACCCCGACCACCGACGCGCCGGTGGCCGTCGCCGAGCCCTCCTCGCCAGCAGAAGCCAACCTCGAAGCAGCGCCGACCGAAGCGCCCGAAGTTCCAGAAGTTTTGGCAGAAGAGGCGCCCGAAGCCCCGGCTGAGGAGGTCGACGTCGTCGAAACCGCCCCCGAAGCCCCGACCGAGGTCGAGGCGCCGGCGGAAGAGCCCCCGGTCGAGACGGCCCGCGCCAAACCCGAGCCCGAAGAAGCCCCGGCCGAGCCGCCCCCCACACGCCAGCGTGAGACCACCGCCGAGCGCGAGGCCGACCAACCCGACGAGGCCGGCGAAGACGACGAGGGCCCCACCAAATTTGGTAGTCCCGACAGCGTCCCCCGCAAGTTTGGACGGCCGCCCACCTCCACCAACTAAAGAATCACGCTGCGACGGCCGCTCCCCTTTTTTATTATGAATCGGCAACGGATCGGTTATGAATCGACACCCCTGAAATGGCCGCTTTCCCCGATGGACCTCTGACCCCGTGGTAACGATGCCTGTGTTGAAGTTAACGTCCCACTCCGCTCTCTCCGGCCGCCGCCTGCTGGCGCTGTTGATCTCCGCGAGCCTCCTGGCCACCCCGACGATGGCCTTTGCCCAGGACGACTCCCGCGCGCGCGCCACCCAGTTCTACGAGCAGGCCAGCGAGGCCTACAGCCAGGGCCATTTTGCCCGCGCCATCGACCTGCTCGAGCGCGCCTTCGCCCACGATCAGAACCTGGTCTACAAGTACAACCAGATCCTGGCCTACCAGGGCCTTGGCGAGTACGAGGAGGCCCTGCGCATCCTCGACATCTACGCCGAGCCCATGGAGAGCGACGGGCGTTTTGACGACATTATGGAGATCCGCGCCCAGCTCGAAGAGGCCATCGCCGAAAAGGATGCGACGGTGGCGAAGCCCCCCCATGATGGCGAAAACACAGAGGAATCGTCGACCGAAGCGCCGGCGATTGAGGCGCCCCCGGAGGTCGAAGAACCTCAGCCCAACATCCTGGCCTGGTCGCTCATCGGCGCCGGCGGTGTGGCCCTGGCGGGCGGCGCGCTTTTTGGAAGCGGGGTGTTGATCGGGGATACGATCGAGCGCATCGATACCAGTCAAACACGCGATGGCTATTTTGATGTTTATGGTGATGGAGAATTCACCCGAGAAGATGACCTGAACACCGTGAAAACCCACGGCGGGATCACCATAGGTCTCCTTGTCGGAGGAGCTGCTCTCGGCATTGCCGGCACCACCCTGCTTGTTCTGGACCAGAGCACCGATCGCGATGATAGCGCCACGTTGAGCATCTCCCCGGCCGCTGGCCCGGGATTTGCGGGAGCCAGTCTCCGTGGTCAATTCTAAGCAGTACTTGAGGGAGGGAATCCTGATGAATCGATTTGCACTCGTATCATTTGCACTGCTTTCGACCACGGCAACCGGCTGTATTTTCGGGGTGGATACCTCTCCCCTCTGTGATGACAGTGAGCCGAATTGCGAGAACGGTGTCTGGGTTTTTGATACGGATAATGATGATACGGATGCAGGGGACGTGGGGGATGTAGACGACGCCGGCGATACCGACACCTCTCCCGACCCCGACACCGACCTCCCCCCCGACCTCACCCTGGAGCTCACCGGCGGCGAGGAGAGTCCCTATGTCATCGACGAGGCCACGGGCGTTGTGAGCTTCGAGGCGGCCTGCGCCCCCGATGGCTGCACCCTGGACGTGTGCACCCTGAGCTTTGAGGGCGGCGAGGCCGTGGAGCTTGAGAGCTGCACGGAGACCATTGAACTCACCACCGCCGAGCTCAACGCCGAGGGCAGCTGGACGCTCACCGTCAACGCCTCCCTCGACGAGCAGACTGAGAGCGCCTCATCGACCTTCGATGTGCGCTACGCCTTCGACGCGGGCATTGAAGGGCTGACGCCGGGCCCGCAAACCTTCAGCCACCCGCCCGAACTCACCAGCTTCTGCACCCGCGAGGACTGCGAGCTCACCATCTCCTGCACCGACGCCGAGGGTGGCGAGCTGGCATGCGAGGATCTGGCCTTCCCCGAGGGCGAAGCCATCGTCAACATCGCCCTGACCGCCTGCGCCGCCGAACTGGAGCCGGCGCATTGCCTGCCCGCGCAAGACTACAACTTCACCTTCGAGCCCCCCACCTGGACGCAGGTCGCCACCGGCGCGGCCCACTCCTGCGGCATCCTCGACGACGGCACACTCTGGTGCTGGGGCAACAACGGCAGCGGTCGCCTGGGCGACGGATCCAGTACCCAGCGCGACCAGCCCACGCGAGTGGCCGGTGATGGCGTGTGGATCGCAGTGAGCGCGGGCGGGCAGCATACCTGTGGGATTAAGGAAGATGGGAGTTTGTGGTGTTGGGGCTCCAACATCCGCGGACAAGTTAACTTCGGTTCCAATGCCGAATCATCTTACGATTCCCCCCTTCTTCTTGATGACAATGACGTCTGGAATCATGTTGCTGCGGGCAATGAGCACACCTGCGCCATTACTGAAGATAACGCCCTTTATTGTTGGGGAGATAGTGCCAGCGGACAACTCGGCCCCGACCCCGTCACAAACGGACGAACGCAGGTCGAAATCGACGACGGCGGCACCCCCATCAACACCTTCGTGGCCGTCGCCGCCGGCAATGCGCATACCTGCGCGGTGACGGCGGTGGGGGCGAATGGGTGGTGTTGGGGGAGTTTTTCGAGTGGGCAACTTAATGGTATTTCTTCGGGCGACAGCTCACCTCGGATGATTAATCCAACTCTATCCGATCCGGACAACACTACTCTTACAGTAGCCGCAGGCGGCGCGCACTCTTGTGCGACGGTCAATGCGAATGGTCAAATACGCACTTATTGCTGGGGCGATTTCACATTCAATCAACTTGGTCATACCGATGATTCATACCCTGGCCAACCCACAAACCTTAGCAACACTCAACATATTACAGCGGGGAGCCAACATACTTGCGCCATTGCTGATGAGATTGCTTACTGCTGGGGCGATAACATTCGAGGTCAACTCGGGCATTCAGATTCCTCAACATCAACACCTACTCCAGTGAGTGAGTTTGAATCAGATTGGACCGACATCGCCGCAGGCACCGAACACACCTGCGGCATCTCCGCCAACACCATGTATTGTTGGGGTCTTAACGCGACTGGAAGACTTGGCAACCCCGCCGCCGGTGGTGCCACCCCCACCCCCATCGCCTGGCCCTACACCCCTTAAACTCGGACTCTGGCCAACACGTCCGATCTAAAAACACCCCA
>NZ_VOSM01000021.1 GCF_007997015.1 Lujinxingia vulgaris | reverse complement strand
ATGCGTGCGCGGCTCACAAAATTGGAAAAACTCGTGTCGAGCTTGTTGTCGCTCAACGCGAGCTCGGGGTCGGCCTTCGAGCTGCGGGCGGCCTCCCAGGCGCGGTGGCGCTCGGCGTAGCGCTCCGTCATGGCGATCAGCTCCTCATTACACGCCCCGATCTCCGCCGGCGGCGCGGGCTGCACCTTCTCAATCCCCTCCCGCGCCCTCCTCGCTGCCCACCCCAGACGCGAGGGCGGAAGAACGTAGGAATCGAAGAATTCACTCTGAGATACAATGCGCATTGCGATACCTCCCCTTCAGGGTAGCGCAACCTCAGCGACCCACATGACGACCATGTTCGCCGCTGACTGCAGGTTGAATGTGAAGGGGGGAGGTTAGCAGAGAGTTTGGGGGGAGAAGAAGGGGCGAAAACGCGCCCGAGGTCGAGGACCAGGTCGAGTACGAGGTCCAGTACGAGTACGAGTACGAGGTCCAGTACGAGTACGAGGTCCAGTACGAGTACGAGGTCCAGTACGAGTACGAGGTCCAGTACGAGTACGAGGTCCAGTACGAGTACGAGGTCCAGTACGAGTACGAGGTCCAGTACGAGTACGAGGTCCAGTACGAAGTCGAACCCGAGCCCCCGGCATCGCCCTGAGACGCCCTACCCCCGAAAAAATCAAAAATCTCTGTCACACAGCCCCCACACTCCCGACACTTATCTATGTTCTACCCGCGCCACAGGCTGGCGCTCGGACCCAAACTCAACCTGCGAACCCCCAAACGCCCTCACGAATCGCCCCACACCGCGAACCCCGGCGCCCCACAACCACCCAACCACCCAACCACCCAACCACAACCCGCAAACCCCAACCGCCCACACGAACCTCCCAACGCCGCGAACCCCGGCGCCCCACAACCACCCAACCACCCAACCACCCAACCACAAAGCGCACCCCCAAACGCTCAGCCAACTCGACCCACACCGCGAACCCCGACGCCCCCATGACCCCACTCCGCCAACAGATCGAGGCCCTCCACGCCGACGCCTTTCGCTGGGCGTTGCATCAGGCTGGCGAGCGCGAGTTGGCCGAAGATGCGCTGCAGGCGGCGTATGAGGCGTTGATCGATGGGTCGGCGAGTTGCCGGGATCCGGAGGCGTTTAAGAGTTTTCTCTTTGGGCTTGTGCGCAACAAGGTGCGCGCGCTCCGGCGGCGCCAGACCTTTTCGCGTTTTGTCGCGCTGGACTTCGGGGCGCTGCAAAAAGCCCCGGCCGAATTACCCAAAACACCCCACGCCGACCCTCGGGTCGCCGCCGTGCAACAGGCCCTGCTTACCCTTTCGCCGCGCCAGCGCGATCTGATTGAGCTGGTCTTTTACCACGAACTGACCCTGGACGAGGCCGCCCGCACCCTGGGCATCAACCCGGGCACGGCCCGCACGCATTACGACCGCGCCAAACGCGCCCTTCGCACCCACCTCGACGATCAGGAGGACGCATGTCTCGCAAGCCCGACGCGCTAAAAGAGCTCTACCACCAGGCCACCGACGAGGCGCTCGCGGGCGACCCTCCAGACTTCGAGACCACCTGGGCGGCCGCATCCTCTTCACCCTCAAGCCCGGGGGCCGTCACCTTCAGGGGCCTCCTCACCGCCGGCGGCGGCCCCCCCGCCCTGGCCGCGCTCCTGATCCTTCTGATCGTCGGCGCCGCGCTGCTGCGCCCCGACGCCGGGCCCTCTTCCGGAGACGAGCAAGGCGCCGAGCCGGCCGCGGCCATCGCCCACGCCCCATCGAGCGCCGAGCCCGCGCCCCCCACCGAGGAGGACTGGGAGGAGCTCGCCAGGCTGGCCGACGACATCTGGAGCTGGCAGGCCCCCACCGACGACTATTTGCTCGACGAGCCCCTCGACGAGGCGGCGATCAACCCCGGCTGACGCCTTCGCCCACGCTGCACGCAACGCTCACCCCCACGCCACACCCCGCAAAAGGAGCCCTGATGAACCGCCTGATTGTCACCCTCGCGACGCTCATCGCCCTGGCCATGGTCCTTCCCGCCACGGCCACCGCCCAGCAACGCCCCCACCGCCACCAGGACACCGTGGAGCGCCTCTTTCCCAACCCTCGCCATCTCATCGCGCTGCGTGACGAGCTCGGGCTGAGCGAGGCGCAGCAGACCCAGATCCGCACGCTTCTGGAAGGCAAGCGCGACGCGCATAAGGCCGATCGGCAGGCGCTGCGCGAGGCCCATCAGGAGATGCGCGAGCTCGTCACCTCCGATGCCGCCGCCGACGCGATTCGCGCCAAGCTCGACGAGGTGCTGGAGCTCGAAAACCAGCTCAAGCGCGAGCGTCTCAGTCTGGCGCTGGAGCTGCGCGCCATCCTCACCCCGGAGCAGCGCACCCGGCTCCAGGAGCTCTCCGCCGAGCGCCGCGAGCAGCGTCAGGAGCGCCGCCAGCGCCGCGGCAAGCGCCGCCAGGGGCCGGGCCAGCCCCCCACGACCTACTAAGCTACTAAGCCTCTCACCCGAGACATGCTGTTAAAAACGCCCGCGGGGCGCTCCATGGAGCGCCCCGCGGGCGTGTGTGGGTCGTAAACGGATTGAAAAACTCAGGGCGACCAGGGGTCGCTTAAGTCCGTTCCTTCGCGAAGGTGCGGGTTGAGCATATTGGCCACGCGAAGCTGGTCGCGGCAGAGCAGCTCGTTGGTCTCCTGCACCTTGCACACCCGCACATGGGTGGAGCGCTCGGTCGTGGTGCTGATGATGCCCTTCGACTGCTGGCGCTCGTACACCACGATCAACGTCTGATCGTCATGCCAGTGGGTAAACGTCGCGTCGCGAAGCGTCGTCTGCCCGGCGCATCCCACCGCCGAGGCCGTCACAAGGCCAATCAGCGCGGCCTTCATCCACGTCATCGTCTTCATCGGTACTCCTCGGTCCTCAGCAACACCGTCTCGCGGCACTGCGCCTCCTCCCCGGGAGTCTGCGCATCCACCGAACACACCTCCAGCACCAGCGCCGCGTCGTTGATCGGGCCGCCGGCCATCGAGGGGTAGAGCGGGTTGTAGATGTATTTGACGCTGCGATCGCCCACGACCTGGTAGTCGGTCACGTACACGTATTCGGGCATCGCGCAGCCGACGCCGGCTGCCAGCACCACCGCGCTCAAAAGCGCGCTTCTGATCCAGGTTCCCATCATTGCACCTCCCCGGGCTCCACAGCCTCATCGGTCGGAGCGCTCTCTGGCGTCTCCTCCACGTCACCCTCTTCTGCCGGCTCGGCCTCGGGCACAACCTCGTCCTGACCTTCGCCCTGGTAGAGCGCCGGCGACGAGGCCGAGGTGGTGAAGGCAGGCGGAAGATTGACCTGGCCAAAATGGCCGGCCAGATAGGGCGCGCAGACCCGCGAGCCCATATCTTCACAGACTTTGGTGCAGTTCATCTGCCCCTCAACCCGGCCGCAGCGCCAGTAGTTGATGCCTTCGGGCTCCACAGTCTCATAGAAAGGGCCCAGCCGGGTGACCCGCTCGGCGGAGGTCTGCATCGTGAAAAAACCGCCATCCCGGTGCGAGTCCGCCTGCCGGATCGTGTAACGCACCTCGGTGCATCCCACGCCCAGCACCACGAGCAGGCCGAGCGCCACGCTTTGCGTCCACCTCATCATTTGTACTCCACATCAATAATCTGACAGTCCGAGAGGCGATCCTCCTCGATCTCACACGAGATCACGCCCCGCTCACTCTCCTCGCCAGTGTGCTGGCTGTAGAGAAAGGTGACCGACGAGGCCGACGAGTCGACCGCCTCCACCTCCCGCATCCCCGGGGTCACACAACCCACGAGGCTCACCGAAACCACCGCCAGCGCAAACACGCGTCGGAGCGCGCTGCGACTCCACTTCTTTGCCATCATCTACTCCTCGGATACATCACGCTAAATTCCCATCCACCACCGGCGCCCCAGGCTCTCCAGCCAGATATGTCTCTACGCGAGGTGAACCTGCTCTGAGGCCCCTCGATGGCGCGTGGTGTGCCGTCAACCTAACGTATCCGTACAAACTCCAACAAGGATCATCCGGTTCTTCCGGTCAGGGGATCGCGGTGCGACCGGTCGCAGGAGCGGGGCGGCGAACGGGTCGTAGATGAACGATTGTGCCCGGCCACCGGGCTGCCTATCCTCACAACCAGCACATCCCCTCGCTAGAGCCCCCATCATGCTGTTCACGTCTTATCCGCGCGCTCGCCAGCTCACCCGCGCCGCGCTCCTTAGCCTGATACTCGCCGCACTCAGCCTGCCCGGCTGCCTGGACGCCGATCCGGACCACCCGGAAGGTTGGGTCTGGGAGCAGGAAGAAGCCGCCCGCGATCGTTATTTTGCGGCTTCCATCGCGCTGGGAGGTCGGGTGATCGACAGCCAGGGGCGCCCGGTTCAAGGCGCCTCGGTGGTCGCTCAGGAACAGACCGCGGGCACCGATGCCGAGGGCCGCTTTCTCTTCGACGACCTCACCCGCGACAACACCCTGATCACCATTGAGCACGCCGACTTTTACAGCCCGGTACTCCCCACACAGCTCGCGCTCCCCTTAAGCACCGAGGCGGTCGAGATGGGCGACATCACCCTCGATGCGCGCAGCCCCGACACGACGCGATTGCTCTTTAGCGGCGACGTCAGCATGGGGCGCCGCTTTTTACGCTCGGCCGAAAACCCGCCCACCGACCGCCTCCCCGACGACGACCCCGAGGCGCTGATTCAAGTCTCCGATCCTTTCCCCGGCACCCGGAATGTGGTGCAGCAGATGCGCCCCCTCTTCCAGCGCGCCGACTACACGATCATCAACCTGGAGACGGTCGTCACCGACGATCCTCGCACCCCTTACGAGGACAAGACCTACATCTTCTTCACCCTGCCCGACTCCCTGGATGCCCTGAGCTGGATGGGCGTGGACTACGCCGGGCTGGGCAACAACCACCTCTACGACTACTTCGACGCCGGCGTCGCCGACACCCTCTACCACCTCGACCAACGCGCCATCGCCCACAGCGGCGCCGGCCTCAACGCCGAGGAGGCCTTTCGGGCGCACCGAAAGACCCTGGGCAACACCCCCTACGCCTTCCTCTCGATGACCTCGATTGTGGGAAGCCAGTACGCGATCCCCACCGTCGCCAGCGACACCCAGGGCGGACCGGCCAACCTTCGCGACACCGACGCGGTGCGCGCCGCGCTGGACCGCGAACTGGCAGAAGGCTTTGTGCCCATCACCATCATGCACGCCGGCGTGGAGTACGCTGCGGCCCCTTCCAACGCAGTCCTGGATCGCATCGAGCTCGCTCGCGCCCAGGGCTCTCCGCTGATCGTCGCCCACCACCCCCACGTCGCCCAGGGTTTTGCCTACGAGGAAGGCACCCTGATGGCGCATAGCCTGGGGAACTTCATCTTCGACCAGAATCGTCTGGAGACCCTCCTCGGCACGCTTATGCAGGTCGATATGCGCCGGGGCCAGCCTCATCGCGCCACCGCCATCCCCGTCTACCTCAAAGATTATCGCCCCCGGCATGTCACCGGCCGGCTGGCCGACCTCTTTGTGCGCCGGCTGGGCGAGGCATCGGCCCCCTTCGACACCCCGGTGATTGCCCGACACGGCCTGGGCACCATCCTGCTCGATCCGGCCAGCGCGGAATCGAGCACCCGCACGCTGAGCCTCGACGTCACGATCGATGACTCCGGCAGCGCCATCCTGGATCTTCGCGGGCATGCGCAGACCGACGCGTCGATCTCAGCGCTCACCCTTCCCCCTGCGATCACCTCGGCGAAGTTGGGCCACGATATCCTGCTGCACGGCGACTTCGAAGATCATGACATCGGCCCGGAGCGTCTCGACCCGACCCACTGGTACTACGCCGGCTCGTCCTTTCCCTGCATCCACGAGACCTACCGGGGCACCACGGCGCTGTGCTCCACGCGCAGCTCCACCAACACGGCCGACTCGGTCATTACCTTCCGCAACCGCATCCGCGTCGACGGCGACGCGACGCACGAGCCCAACAAAGATCTGACGCTGATCGGCTACATCAGCGGACAAAACGCCGGCCCGGTCACCCTGGAGGCGCGCTACTACGCGAGCTCCGGAGATCGAGAGTTCCCCGGCGAGTTTGCATTGCGTGCGCAGGAGGGGACGTACGGGTGGACTGCCTTTAGCTACGATCTCAGCATGCCGCCGGAAGATCCGAATTACCCCTCAAGTCTCAGCGAGAACGCCCGCGCCACACGCTTCTTCCTGCACCACAGTCCGCCCGAAGCTGGCAGTGGCGAAGGCGTGTTCCGCATCGACGAGCTCGCGCTGATCACCTGGCGCGACGCCCTGGATGCCGACGCTGCGCAACACATCGCCGCCCCCAACACCGCCGAGTTCATCCGCGTCAGCGGCCCCCCCGGCAGCTACACCATCGAGGTGGAGCTCACCCGCCACCACGTCGCCCCCTGAGTTTTTGCGACCATCACGCGCGACATTACTGCGCCGCGGGCTGCTCCACCTGCAACCAGCCGCGGCCGCCCTCTTCCACGATCTCCACAAGATCGCGGCGCATCACCGTGACTTCTTCGCCGCGGTAGGTCTCCACCGAGACCACCTCCCAGCCCAGGCGCTCATAGAGCGGAGCCTGATCCGGGGTATAAAGATAAAGTTCTTCCACGCCCTGCGCTGCCGCGACCTCTTCCACGCGCTGCACCAGGCGGCTGCCGATGCCCTGCCCACGCTGCGACGCGTCTACATAGACCGTCGAGAGCCAGGGTGAGAACTCGGGGTGGGTCGAAAGATCCTCTTCGGCCAGGCTGATCGTGCCCACGATGGCGTCTTCTTCGACGGCCACCAGCGTCAGCGGCAAGCCCTCTTTGACCGCGCTCTCACGCAGCTCTTCTACGCGCGTGCCCACCGTCTTGTCGGGGCTCAGGTGCGCCCACTCTTCCTGATGCCAGCGCGCGACTTTTTTCATCTCAGCGAGCTCCTCGGTGCTGAGCTCCTCGGCAGCAGGCTCTTCCGCCCCCAGGTGGTCCGAAAGATAGGTGATTTTGACCATAAATGTGGCTCCTTTCTTAAGATTCACTGAACACATGACACTATGTAGGGCATCGACCTACCCATTTCAACCCCACCTCCCCGATTCTCGCTGACCAGCCGGAGAAGTTGACTTCCGCGCAGACGGGCTATGCTCAACGCTCGCTAATATGCGAGCTTGCCGCGCCGCCCACCTCGGAGTCCCCATGCGTCATCTTCTGGTTCTCAACCTGATCACCCTTTTAGGTTTGTCCACCGCAGCTTGCGACGCGCCAACCGCCGAGCAGCGCACCGAAGCCCCCGCCGAGCCCGCATCAGCGCCCCCCGCCGACCCGGCACCTCCCGAAGAAGAGCGCGCCGCCCCCGATCCCCACTGGGTCGAATCCCGCGTCGCCGACGCCCACGAGCGACTCGCCGACTCCGAACCCGGCCAGCTCCTCCGAAAGTCCATCGACGCCCACGGCGGCCTGCAGAACTTCTTCAACAAAGGCCCGCTGCACTTCCGCTTTAACTACCGCCCCCTCGACGGCGACCCGCGCGACACCCGCCAGCTCGTCGACACCTGGTCATCCCGCGCCGCCCACACCCTCTCCGAATCCCCCGAGGTCGCCTTTGGCTGGGACGGCGAAAACGCCTGGATCGCCCCACAGGATGCCGAGACGCCTTTCAACGCCCGCTTCTGGGCGCTGACCCCCTATTATTTCGTGGCGCTCCCCTTCGTGCTGGCCGACCCCGGCGTCATCCTCACCCGGGAAGACGACGCCACCTACAACGACCAGACCTACCACCTCATCCGCGCCACCTACGAGCCCGGCACCGGCGACGCCCCCGACGACTTCTACGTCCTCTACATCCACCCCGAATCCTTCGAGGTCCACGCCATCCGCTACATCGTCTCCTACCCGGGCTTTTTCCCCGAGGGCGGCCACTCCCCGGAGCGTTTTATGACCTACGAGGATCAAAAAACCATCGAAGGCATCACGCTGGCCACGTCCCACAAAACCTTTACCTTCGAGGATGGCGAGCCCGGCGAGCACATCACCACCACCGAGGTCACCGAGCTTCGCTTTGAGCCCGACGCGCCCCTCTCCGCCATCCTCCCCCCCGAAAACGCCCGCACCCTCGAAGGTTTTTAAATCAGAAAGCCCAACACAAACGCCATGAACCGCCGAACCCGATCGCATCCAGGGCGCCGCCCGCGTCGTCCTGGGGTGGTCGGCAGTTGAACACACGCCGGGCAATGGCGTAGTAGTTTCATGGCGCTTCCCCCACGATCCCCCCTCCCCACGCATCATCGGACTCCCCATGAACGCCCCCTCCCCCGAACTTCTCGATCGTCTCACCGATACCCTGCGCGCCAACACCGATCGCCTCATTGAGCTGCGCCGCTTCCTGCACACCCACCCCGAGCTCAGCCAGCATGAGTTTGAGACGACCGCGCATATGGTCAAACGTGTCGAAGAGCTGGGCTTTGAGACCTTCGTGCGCCCCGAGGGCACCGGCTTCTACGCCGACCTGACGCCTGTGGACTTCGATCCGGCGCTCCACCCCACCGTCGCCATCCGCTCCGACATCGACGCGCTTCCCATCGAGGAGCTCAACGACATCCCCTACAAGTCGCAAAACCCGGGGGTGATGCACGCCTGCGGTCACGATGTGCATATGGCCACTGTGTTCGGCAGCGGGCTCAGCCTGCTCGAGCTCAAAGATCAGCTGCCCGGCCGCCTGCGCCTGATCTTCCAGCATGCCGAAGAGACCGTGCCCGGCGGTGCCACCGAGATGGTGGATTTCGGGGCCATCGACCACGTCGACGCCATCCTCGGCCTGCACTGCGACCCGGAGCGCCCCATCGGGGAGATCGGCGTGCGCCCCGGCCCCTTTACCGCCTCCTTTGACCTTTTTGAGATCAAGATCGAAGGCAAAGGCGGCCACGGCGCTCGCCCCCACCAGTGCACCGACCCGATCTTCATCGCCACCCAGGTGGCCAACGCCCTCTACCAGCTGCCCGCCCACAACTTCGACGCGCGCATCCCGGCGGTGATTACCCTGGGCACCTTCCAGGCCGGCATCGCCGCCAACGTCATCCCCGAGACCGCCTCGCTCTCCGGCTCCATCCGCACCATCTCGCCGGAGCACCGCGATGAGCTCGACGATCTGCTGCGACGCACCATCGGCGGCATCTGCCTGGCCCACGGCGCCTCTTACGAGCTCAAGCTCACCCGCGGCGCCCCGGCCATTCATAACGACCCGTACATCACCTCGATCATCAGCGAGGTCGCCACCGACATCCTCGGCGAAGAGGGCGTCCAGCGCATTCCCCTGCCCTCGATGGGGGGCGAAGATTTTTCGGTGTACTGCGAGCGCATCCCCGGCGCGATGTTCCGACTGGGCACCGGCGCGCAGGCTCCCCGCAACTTCCTGCACTCCCCGCACTTCAACATCGATGAGCGCGCCATCAACGCCGGCGCTTCAATTCTGGCCCGCGCCGCGCTGCGACTTCTGCACGAAAAAGCCATCGAGAAGAAGACCGACCGCATGGTCCAGCCCCTCTGAGCTGGCGACCGCGACAGGCCGGCGCTTCTAGCGCCGAAGCGCGCCCCTTTCACCGGCGCCTGCCGCCGAAGCCCCGGCGGCAACCTCCTCCACCACCTGCCTCAAACCCTTCAAATCAAAGGGTTTTTGAACAAGCCTCACCCCCGCCTCGCGCACCATCTCGCCAGCTCGGTCGCGGTGGCTGATCCCGCTCATGATCACCACCCGCTCCGCCTGCTCCGGCCAGCGCCGGCGGATCTCCTCGTAGACCTCCATCCCCGTGCGCTCGGGCATCATCATATCGCATAGAAACGCCGCGTAGCGCTCCCCCCCCTCCAGCGCTTCCAGCGCCTGGGAGGGGCGCTCAAAAACGCTGACCTCCCACTGCCGACTGAGCGCCCGCGAGACGATGTCCCCGATCAGCGGCTCATCATCGAGCACCGCCACCTTCTTTGATGTGATCATCGCCTCTCCATTTCGGCCTCACGCCTCCACCCGCTCTTCTCAACTTAAGCAACTTTACGCCCCCCGCTACCACTGAGAAAGAGCCGCACCCAGGTATCCTGCGCCCCCACCCCCAGCGCGCCCACGCGCACCTCATCCAGGGCGCGGGTCTTCACCGCGATCCCGCGACCGATCTCCCAGCGCACCACCCCGGCCGGCACCAGCACCTCATCCATCAGCGCCCACACCGCGTGCTGCACCGCTCGCCAGCAGACCTCATCGACCAGCACGCGCAGCTCACCGGCCTCCTCCTCATCATCCTCATAGGCGACCACCCGGGCAAAGCGCATCGCCTCCTCCACAAGCCTCACCAGCGCCCCGACATCGTAGATGCGCCCCTCGCTCAAGCGCCGAAGCACCCCTACCACCACGGCCATGCTCACGTACACATGCCGTCGCACCCCCTCGAGCTTTCTCGCCCCCATAATCGAGTCGTCGCGGGACTCCCGACCAGGGTCAAAGCCCATCAGCGCCCCCTCCCGGTGCACATGGCGCGCGAGCTTCAGCCCCCAGAGCGGATGCACCCCTAAAGCCACAAACCAGCTCGCGGCGGTCGCCGGCGGCATCAACCAGCGCGTAAACCCCTCGACCAGCCGCCGCTCCACCTCCACCTCCGGCCAGCGCATCACCCGCTCCAGCGCCGGCCCCGCCTCAAAACCACCGCCCCGCGCCACCAGCACACCCGCCCCGGCACACAGCCCCACAAGGCGCACCCAGCCCCCCTCGGGCACCACCCCGCTTGCCTGCGCCAGACGCACCGCCTCACCCTCATCCAACTCCCAGGCTCCCCGCGTGCGCAACCTCCCCTCCGAGCGCACATAACGCCTCAACGCCTCCATCGACGCCCCCACGCCCGCTCCCAACGCCCCGCACTCCCCGCGCCCCCCGCTGCTCACCAACGCCTCAAACCTGCCCATCCCGTCCATCATCACCCCTCCTCGAAGTCCGTTAAGTCCGTTAAGCCCGTTTAGCGATTGAAACGATTGAAATGATGCCGACGTGTCGCCGGCCTGTGATCGATGCGCCCTTTACACCCCGCACGCTCTGCTCTACCTCGGCCTGACGGTGGATTATCCGCGTCAGGACGCTAGTTTTACTTCCCGACTTCTGCTGCTCCTTTTACCTGCTCCTCCTTTTGCCTCTCTGTCCCAGGCCTTCACCCATGCGTATCCGTCAATCCCAGGGCCCCAGCTGGAAGCTCGCGACCTTCGCCGGCCACACCATCTTCATTGAGGTCTGGTTTCTCGCGCTCGTCGCCTTCTTTGTCTTCTCCGGACTGAAATCCGCCGAGCAGCTCCCCTACCAGCTGATGTGGGCGCCCATCCTCTTCTTCGGCGTGCTCCTCCATGAGCTCGGCCACGCCGCCGCCTTCAAAAAGAGCGGCTTTGGCACCTCCACCATCGTGCTTCAGGGCATGGGCGGGGTCGCCATCAACCACCGCGCCAACCCCAACCCCAACCAGGGCATCTTCATCGCCCTGGCCGGCCCGGCGGCCACGCTTCTCATCGCCCTGGTGTCGTTCGGGGGCCTGATGGCGCTTAACGCCCTGGCCCCGGCCGACTCCTGGCCGCTCCTGCGCCACCTTTTGCGCCTCTCAGCCATCGTCAACACCTTCTGGCTCGTCTTTAACCTCCTGCCCATCTTCCCGATGGACGGCGGCCAGGCCCTCTTTCACTTTCTGCGCCGCTCCAGGCCCCAGCGCCAGGCCCTGGCCACCACCGCAAAAGTCGCCATCGGCGCCCTGATCATCACCGGCGCCATCGCCCTCTACGCCCTTCAGGGCGGCATCCTCATCTTTTTGATCCTCGGCTACTTCGCCTACACCAACTGGCAGCTCCTCGAACAAACCCGCAGCGCGTAAGGCCGCGCTCTCCGCCCGGGCGCTCCAGCCCAGCGCGGCCACCACCTCCACGCGCACAGGCTCACTGAAAGGCTCGGGCAGCGCCTGAACCTCCTGCCAGAACGCGCCCGCATCAGCCCCCATCGCCAGCATCCCCTCCCAACGCCGCAACATCCCGGCCGGGTGCTCCCCGAGCACCCGCTGGCGATACGCCCCGAGCTCCTGAAGCGTCACCCCCAACGCCCCACTCCGAGCGGCCTCCACCAACAGCTCCCACACCCGCACTCCGGCCGACCCTCGCCATACCACCGCCGGCGCAAGCCGGGCCGCCTCAAGCTCCTCACAACGCCCCACAGCCCACGCCCGCACCTTTTCCCAGCAGGGCTCGGCTCTCGGCGTCCACGCCCCCACCTCCAGCGCCTCGCCACTCAGCGCCACAAGCCCCCCCAGCCGCTCGCTGAGCCTCCCCACCCGCGCCTGTTGCCCGTCGGCGCTCACCCACACATAGCGCTCCACCGCCGCCACAACCCGCACCCTGGCCAGCACCCGCACCACCTCGCCAGCGCCCACCTTCCCAAAGACCACCTCCCCCTCCTCACCCAAAAGCTGCGCCCGCAGCCGGTCTTCGAGCGTCATCGCCTCCAACACCCCGATCCTCGCCAGGGGCGCCGTCGTCTCCCCTTCCATCGCCGCGCTCCCCTCCTCCCCCAGCCCTCGCCAGACCCCGGCGGCCAACCCCGGCGCAAGCCCCACCTCCTGCGCCTGCGCGATCTTCGCCTCCAGCCGCCGACGCATCCCCAGGGTGTCGGCCCACACCGTCGGCCGCGGCAAAAATACCCGCACCTCCTCGCCAGTCGGCCCCGGCCGCACCACTCGCCCCACCCGCTGCTCCAGGCGCAAGGGCGAATAGGGAAGATCCGCCAGCACAAGCCTTCTGCAGCGCTGCAGATTCACCCCCTCGGCCAGACAATCGGTGGCCACCAGCACCCCCACCCGGTCGCGCGCCAGAACATCGCCCACAAATCGCTCCACGAGCTCCGCCACATCCAGCCTGCCCACCCCCGTGGCCCGGGCCATCTCCCCGGTCATAAGCCCCACCCCCACCCCACCTCCCAGCCTTCGGCTGATCGCCTCAAAAAGCGCCCGCGCCCCGCCCTGATACCCCGTAAATACAAGCCACCGCTCCCCCGCCTCCTCCCCCACAAGCCCCACCACCGCGTTCGCCAGGCCCCCCTCCTCCCGCATCGCCTCCAGACGACCCAGCAGCCCTCGCACTCGCCAGAGATCCGCCTCAACCCCCTCCTGCGCTCGGGCCAACGCCTCAACATGGGCCTCCCGATCCCCGTACAAAAATCCCATCACCTCCTGGGCGCGGCTCACCCCCTCAAACACCTCGCGAAACGCCCCGGCATCAAGCCACCTCCCCTGCCGCGCTGCCTCCAACCAACGCTCAAAATAATGCGCCAGCCGCTCCAACGCCTCCCCCAGCGCCCCGGCTCCCCCCTCCCACTGGCGTAACCCCGAGGCCACAAAAAGCCCCCGCGGCCACTCCCCCTCAAAGGCCGCAAGCGTCATCGCCCGCAGCTCTTCCTCCAGATGTCGCCACACCCAGCGCTCCTGGGCCTCGGCCTCATAACGCACCACCTCAAATCGCACCTTCGGCCGACGCAGCTCGCCAAAATCCGCCCGCGAGCGCCGGATCACCACCGCCTCCAGAAGCTCCGTCAGGTCAAAACATCCGGCCGCCGCCCGCTCAAACGCCTCAAAAAGCCCCATCCCCACAACGCCCCGCGTGCGCGCATCGCTCATAAAATACGAGAGCAGCCCCCTCAAATCGTCGAGCCCGTTGCACACCGGCGTGGCCGTCACCAGCACCACCGGCGCCTCCGCGCTCAATCGCATCAACGCCTCGCCGCGCCGCGTGCTCACACGCCGAAACCGATGCGCCTCATCCACCACCACCACCGCCCAGCCTCCCCCCACCCGGCCATGACTCATGCGGTGATGCGTCACCACCTCAAAATGCCTCCCCTCCACAAGCCCCATCTCCCCGGCCACGCGCCGCCAGGCCCCCTGCAGGCGCGAGGGCACCACCAGCAACATCCTCCCCGCCCCCTGCCCACGCCGCACAGCGCGGCCCAGCGCCAACGCCTCGCGGGTCTTGCCCACCCCCACCCCGTCGGCCAGCACCACCCCGCCAAAGGCCTCAACCACCTGCGCGCCGCGGGCCACCGCCTCCTGCTGCTGCCTGGAGAGATGCGCATCACCGCCCCCTTCGCCTCCGAGCTGCGGCGCCCCCCCGATGCGCAGCGCCGCGGCCAGCCAGCCCCTCACCCCCGCCATCACGCCACCTCCCGCACCACCGGCCCCTCACCCCCGGTGCGATACGCCCGCAGCACCGCCACATCGGCCCCGCTCAACCCGAACGCCTCCTCAAACGCCCCGGCCTCCTCCCACCGCGCCAGCCCCCGCCCCTCCCGCACCGCCTCCACAAAGCTCCGCGGCACCGGCAACAACCTCACCACCCAGGCAAAATGGCGCCGCCACTCCCCGCGCGCCCGCTCCCCCAGCGCATACGCCACCGTACGCACGGCCTCACAGTTCAAATACGCCGCCAGCGCCCGCGCCTCCGCCTCACTCCTGACCCCGGCGTAATACACCGTGTTCAGCGGCACCTCCTCCCCGGCGCTGGCCACCGCCTCAAGCTGCTGCCCCAGATCCGACCACATCACCTTCGGCCCCACCACATCCTCATGCAGCCGATACAGCTGCCACAGAGGCTGCCCCTCCCGATAATCACTGCGTCCTTCCAACGTCTTTCGATGGTTCTCAAAATGCCCCTGCAGCGCCTCCGGCAACTTTTGAAAAACCTGCCCCTTCGCATCCACCGGCCAGATCATCTGCCGCCTGTGCTCCACCCTCCCCTCGCCAATATCGCGCCCCCCCACAGCCCACTTCAGATAGGGCTTCCACGTCTCACAGCTCACCCGGGGCACATCGCTCTTCTTCAGCAAAAACGCGGCGTTATGACCCGTCATCACCCCCCGGCGAACCTCCCACAACCCGCTGGCGCCAAAGGCCACCGACGCACTCTGCATCCGCCGAAAAAGCCCCAGCACCTCCTCGTCCACCAGCACCCAGGGCTCCCCCACAGCCTGCCCCCACACCCCCAGCTCGCCAGCCCCGCGCGTAAACCGCCGCACCTCATCGCCTCGCCAGACCGCCACCTCCACCCCCGGCGACACCCCCTTCGCCGCGCTCCGAGCGACCTTTTTTACCCGCAGCACCGCCGGATACGTCGTCGCCTCAAACATCGCCTCCGACGCCTCGGAGCGATCCTCAACCGCCTCCAGCTGATGCTCCGCTAAAAGCCTGCGCAACCCCGCCCCGTTCAACGAGCGCAACACCTTCGCCGGCAACAACGCCACCACTCGCCCCCCGGGCCTTAACAACTCCAGCGAACGTTCCACAAAAAGCGCCGCAAGGTCGGCCTGCGCCCCAAAGGTCGCCTCCACCCCGGCCTCCTTCGCCCCGGCCCACAACCCCGGCTCCCCCACCCGGTAGCGCGCCCGATACACCCCCTTCACCGCCCCATCCTGGCGCGTAGCGCGCACCCAGGGCGGGTTGGTGACCACCAGATCAAAGCCCCCCCTCCCCATCACCCCGCCAAACCTCTCCCCGTACGCAAACGCCAGCCCCACGCGCCGACCCTCCTGCAGATCCCGCAACGCCTGCGCTACCGCCTGCGCTTCTCTCTGCAAGCGCTCCCGCTCCGCCCGCTGCCCGGCCTCAAGCCCCACCTCCTCGCCAAAAAGATCCTTTGCCGCAGCGAGCTCCTCCCAGCGCTTAAGCTCCGCCTCGATCGACCTCAACCTCCCCTCCAACACCTCCCGCTGCACCCCGCGCTGCGCCTCCTCCATCGCCACCTTCAGCGCCCGCTTCTCTTCGCCATGCGCCGCCGTATACGCCTCCTCCAGCAGCGCCAGCCGCTCCAGCCCCTGGCGGCTCACCTCCCCCATCTGCCCCCAGGCCCCAACCTCCCCCCGCACACGGTAGCGCGCCAGATCCAGCGGCTCTAAGAGCGAGTTCCCCGCACACAGACGATGCGTCAGATTCGGAAGCGCCGGCATCGCCTCAGCCGGCAACGCCTCCAGCGCCGTCAACATCGCAAGCCACAACCTCAGCTCACACAGCCGCACCGCGGTGGGCTGCACATCCACTCCGTAAAGATGCTCATGGATCAGCCGCCGCATCCGCTCGTAACGCTCCCCGGCGGTGCGCACCACGCCCGCAGCCTCATCAAGCGCCCCATCCACCCGGCGCAACACCCCCAGAACCTCCAGCAAAAACGCCCCCGTCCCCACCGCCGGATCCAGCACCCGCACTCGCCATAACGCCCCCCTCAACCCCGCGCGCTCGCTGGCATCAAGCCCGCGCACATCCCCCTCAAGCGCTCGCCAGGTGGCCTCGCGACCAAGCCCCACCTCATCTTCCACATAGCCCCCCAGCCCCTCCAACACCATCTGGCGCACCACCTCCCTCGGCGTATAAAAACTCCCCGACACCCGCCGCGACTCGCCATACATCAACCCCTCAAAAACCTTCCCCAGCATCTCCGGATCCACCGCCGGGCTCAGATCCCCCTCGCTGCTCCACTGCGCCACAAAACGATGCCGCTCAAACAACCCCTCCACTACCTCCACCCACACCGCATCCGGCCAGTCCAGCCCCTCAAAACGCCGCTCCAGCTCCGTCGCCTCAAAAAGCCCCCCGTTCAAAAAGGGCAACCTCCCCAGCCCCCGCGCCTCCTCCCCACGCTCGGCCACCGGGCAGTTGAGCGCCCCGAAAAAGAGCGGCCGCAGCACGCGCTTATAAAAGCTCCGCTCCCCAGCTTCCCGAAGCCGCCGCACCACATAACGCCGGTCCCCATTAAGCGCCCCACGCGCCTGCAAAAAGTACAAAAAGACCACGCGCAACAAGGTCCCCAGCGCCACCTCATGGCGAAGTTGCGCGTCCTCCGGGCCCCCCTGCATCGTCGCCACAAGCCGCCCCAGCGCCTTTGAAAACCCCTGGAAAAACGCCCGCGTCACCCCCTCCTGGTCGAGCACCTCCCGCACATGCCGACGCATCACCTCCCCCATCCCCGCCACATCGCCGCCGACCACCTGCCCCGGCCCCAGCGCCCACCATTGCTCAAGCCCCACCACATCGAGCGCCTCCACCTCAAGCTCCAGCCGCCGCACAAAGCGCCGCTCCCCCTCCTCATCGACCATCGCCGCCACCCAGCGATCCTCACACACCCACCACCACAGCAGCGCCACCCCCTCACTGCGCGCGGCCACCTTCACCATCAGCGCCCGCACCCGCTCCCAACTTCCCCCCCGCACACACATCAACCGATACCCCTCCCCACTCCCCAGCACCTCCATCGCCTCCATCCCCGCCAGATCCCCCTCCCACAACCCCCACGCCCCCAGCGCCGCGCCCCGCACCTCCACCCCGGCCACCTCATAGCCCATCGCCTGCGCTAGCCCCCGCACATCCCCGGCCAGCACCGCCTCGCGCACCTTCAACGCCCCGCACTGCCCTCCCTGCTCGATCCCCGTCATCGTCGCCCCTTATGCTTTATCGAAACCAGGCCGCGTGCCATCCTCCCGGCGCCGCCCGGCTTGCTCATCGTTGGGTTTTACACCTACACCTCCTCACACCTGCTGATCGTGTTATCGGGCATTTTTGCAAACCTTTGCCTGCCAGCTTCATTTTTTTCCCCGGTTCCCCCCATGCGCACCCTCAACCCCATCCCCCCCGACATCTCCTGGGCCCGCCGCCTGGCCACCACCACCGCCTGGTTCACCCTGGCCGTGCTCATGCCCATCACGCTGCCGATCACCCTTCCCCTGGCCGCGCTCTACGGGCTCTTTCGCCGCGATCGTTTCTCGGCCGCCCGCGCCATCCTCTTTTTGACCTACTTCTTCGTCCTGGAGAGCTCCGGGCTTGTCGTCGCGCTCATCCACTGGCTGCGCTTTCATCTTTTAGGCCTCTCCCCAGAGGGCTACGAAAACGCCAACCGCGCGGTGCAACGCTGGTGGTCCCGCGGACTTTTCTGGAACGCGCTTAACCTCTTCGACGCCCGCGTCAGCGTCGAGGGCCTCGACCACCTCGATAACCCCCACCCGGCCGTCGTGCTCTGCCGCCACGCCTCCACCCTCGACACCATGCTCCCCTTAGGCATCGCGTCCTCGCCACGCATCTTCGCCTACGTCATCAAAGCCGAACTCTTAGCCGACCCCGCCCTCGACTACGTCGCCCAGCGCATCCCCAACGTCTTTGTGCGCCGCGGCACCGACAACCCCGAGGCCGAGATCCAGAAGATCCTCACCCTGAGCCAGGACCACCGCGACCGCTTCTCGCTGGTCCTCTACCCCGAGGGCACCCGCTTCTCTAAGACCAAGCGCCAGCGCCTCCTCAAAAAGTTCGCCGACGACCCCGAGCGCATTCCCATCGCCCGAACACTCACCCACACCCTTCCCCCCTTACGCGACGGCGCCCTCAAGCTCATCGAGCACACCCCCGACAAAGATCTCGTCTTCATCGCCCACCGCGGCATCGACGAGCTCGGCTCCATGGCCGAACTCTTCTCCGGCGCGCTCACCGGCGCCCACCTCGAAGTTAAAATCTGGCGCATCCCCGCCGCGCAGGTTCCCCGCGACCCGGCGCTTATCCCCGACTTTCTGCTCGAGCACTGGCAGCACATCAACGACTTTGTCGCCGCCACCGCCCCGCAGCTCGCCAGCAATTGACCCGCGGCCCCCTCCTCCGATACACCTCTACCTACGCTTGAAACCCCGTGCTCACGCCCCCCCCGGACACCGCCGCCGTACCCCGGAGTCGCCATGCCGTTGCCCTCGCAGCTGCACGCTCTGCCCCGCAAGCTCTCCGCCCTCCTGGCCCTCGTTGTCGTTGCAAGCGCCGCGGCCTGCTCCCCCGAAAACTCCCGCGCCTGCGAGGTCGACGCCAACTGCTTCGTCGATGAGCGCTGCATCGCCGGCTTCTGCCAGTTCGACCCCACCCCCGACGCCGAAGACGACGCCGACGAAAACACCACCGCCGGCGACACCGACCTCGACGAAACCAACACCTCCGGCGACGCCAACCTCGACGCCGACGTCACCGTTGAAGAAGACGTTGAAGAAGACGCCGAAGACGACGCCGACGCCACGCTCCCCCTGACCTGCCTCGATCACCAGACCATCTGCGACAGCAGCTGCGTCGACCTTCAGTACGACCCCGCCTACTGCGGAAACTGCACCACCTCCTGCACCTCCACCCAGGAATGCTCCGAAGGTGCCTGCATCGAACGCCTCGAAGCGCTCCCCGAGCCGGGCCTTGTCGCCACATCCACCAACAGCGGCTTCGCCACCGACGTCACCCTCGACAGCTTTGGGCGCCCCCACATCACCCATATCGACAACACCACCGGCAACGCCTCCCTGCATTACCTGCGCTGGGACGGTGAGCAGTGGCACAGCGCCTTCTCGCACCCGGTGCAGGGTATTCGACCCACCCGCATCGCCCTCGACGCCAACAACCGCCCCCACATCCTCTTTGGAAACCCCAACGCCCCCCAGTCCGAGCTCCTCCTCTACGCCGCCCCCTTCGAGGGCGGCTGGCAGGTCGAGACCGTCGCCACCCCGCGCTTTGCCCGCAACTTCGACCTGGCCCTGGCCCCCGATGGAAGCCCCCGCGTCGTCTACTTAAGCGCCAACGATGAAATCACCCTGGCCACCCGCACAGGCTCCCACCAGTGGCAGTACTCCCGGGTCGAAAACCAGAACACCGCCGGCGCTTCGGCTGCCATCGCCGTCGACCAGAACGCCCGTACCCACATCGCCTACCAGCGCTTCACAAACGGCGGCGAACTCATCTACGCCACCTCCACCGACAACGGCTGGCGAAAAACCCCGCTGGCCACCTCCCACAACGGCGGCCTGGGCATCTCCATGGTCTTCGACCCCCTGGGAGGCGCCCACATCGCCGCCCGCGCCAACACCCCCTCAAACCCCGCCATCCTCTACCTGACCAACACCCGGGGAGACGACCACGACGACTGGAGCACCGAGGTCCACCCCCTCTCCTCCAACGCCTCCGAAGCATCCACCTCCATCGCCCTCATGCTCGGTGGATCGACGACCCTCATCGGATATCAACAGGAGAGCTCGGCGCATCTCATCGCCTTCCTCAACAGCTCCTTTACCATCCTGGACCATATCGACACCGCCCCCACCAGCCGCACCGCCGTCGCCACCGGGGATCCCATCGCCATCCACGCCGCCCTCCGGGCCCCCGACGGCGGCCTCTACTACCTTATTAACAACCAGCAGTAGACACACTCGCCACACCGCCGCCAGGATATCCTGAAAGCCCCGACCACCCCCCACCACGCCGCAACGACCATTCGGATCGCCCCATGACGCCTCTTCGACGCCACCTCACAGCCCTCATCGCCCTCCTCGCACTCGCCGCAGGCTGCACCACCGAGAACTCCCGCGCCTGCGAGATCGACAGCAACTGCTTTAACGATGAGCAATGCGTCGCCGGCTTCTGCCAGCGCCGCACCGAAGATCCCGAAGACGCCGACGCCAACGAACCCGACGCCAACGAACCCGACACCGACGCCAACGAACCCGACGCAGATGCCAACGAACCCGACGCAGACGCCAACGAACCCGACGCAGACGCCAACGAACCCGACGCAGACGCCAACGAACCCGACGCAGACGCCAACGAGACCTGCCCCACCGGCCTCGACCTCTGCCAGGAGACCTGCGTCGATCTTCAGACCGACCAGAACTTCTGCGGCGACTGCCTGACCGTCTGCACCGACTCCCAGACCTGCATCGGCGGCACCTGCACCACCGAAATCTCCTTCATCACCGTCGACCCCGAGCCCGACGCCGGCTTCTTCAACGCCCTGGCCCTCGACAGCAACGGCACCCCGCACGTCGTCTACTACGCCGACGCTTCCCGCGAGCTGCGCTACGCCTCATTCAACGGTGCTGAATGGTTACGTGAGACCATCAATGACGACCTCGACATCAACTCGCGCGTTCGCCTCGAACTCGACGACACCAATACCCCCCATCTTGCGTATCTGCCTGCCGACAACCTCAATGTGTTCCCCTTAAGCTACGCCACCCTCACAGGTGACACCTGGGCTGTTGAACCCACCGCCATCACCGAAGCCACCTCTCCCATTGCCTTCGCGCTGGGCGCGGAGAACACCCCCTGCGTCACGACGCGTAAGTCACTGTTCAACAGCCTCGCGCTCTCCTGCCGCCAGACCAGCGGTACCTGGTTTGAAGAAAACCTTCCCCTCGCCAGCGACACAACCGAGCGCATCGCCATCGCCGGCGACGGAGTGGGCCCGATCGCCATCACTTACAAAACCGACGTCAACGACTTCTTCTTCGCCACACGCTCCTCCTCCGGCGCCGACTCAACCCCCGATCTGATCGCCACCGACGCCAACACCGCCAACACACTCGCCATCACCCTCACCCCCGGCACCTCGCCAATCCCCGTCGTAGCCAGCCTCACCGTCTCCCGCACCGACCTGCTGATCTACCGCCAATCCGGAAGTCAATGGAGCTCTTCCAGCGTCCCTGTGAGCGAGCAGGATACGGAAGCCGCGGCCACCGACGTTTCCCTGGCAGCCACCAACGAACGCATCAGCGCCGGCCTGCATATCACCTCCTCGAACCATGCCCGCGTGCTCCACCAGCCCCCCAGCACGGCGACCTGGCAGACCCTCCTCAACGCACCGGCCCACGAAAACTCCAACACCTCGGTCGCCATCGACGCGCAGGGCCGCACCCACGCCCTCTTCGTCAACCCGGAGGGCCACCTCACCTACGTGCTCCTCCCATGACCTCCCCGCTGCTCCGCGCCACAAACCTCACCTGGACGCCCCCCGAACACACCTCCCCCCTCTGGCAGGATGTCTGCTTTGACCTTCTCCCCGGCGAGATGGTCGCGCTGGATGGTGAGAGCGGCTCGGGGAAGAGTACGCTCTTGCGCGCGCTGGTCGCCCTGCTCGGCACAGACCGCGGCGACGTGCGCTGCGGCGACCTCACCTTAAGCCCCGAGACCGTGCATGCCTTTCGCCGCCGCGTGGTCTACCTCCACCAGCGCCCCGCACCTCTGGCAACGACCTGCGCAGACGAGCTCCGCCTGGCCCGCCACTACGCCTCCCGCCACATCCCCCCGCACACCCAACCCTTGAGCGAAGACGAGCAACACACCCTCCTCAAGCGCCTGGGCCTCTCCCACATCCCGCTCACTCGCCATTTCGAGCGCCTCTCCCCCGGCGAGCAGCAACGCTTTGCCCTCATCCGTGCCCTCACCCTGCAACCCCCGGTCTTACTGCTCGACGAGCCCACAGCCTCCCTCGACTCCCGCAGCACCGAGCGCGTCGAGGAGCTCCTCCACGAACTTCTGGCCGACCACCCTACCCGCGCCATCCTCCTCGTCACCCACCACAAAGACCAGCGCGCCCGCCTGACCTCCCGCACCATTCACATCGCCAGCTGGCAGCCCGCCCCCCACACCACCTCCAGCCCATGACCTACGTCGAACTCACCCCGCTCGACCTGGCCCTGGCCGCCATCCTGCTGCTCATCCCGGCCGCCATCAGCGTCGCCCTCAAACTCGGCCTGCAAAAGACCCTGGCCATCGCCGCAGTGCGCACCACCGCCCAGCTCACCCTCTTAGGCCTTGTTCTCGAATGGGTCTTTGAGGCCAACCGCTGGTTCTACGTCGTGCCCATGCTGCTGGTCATGCTCATCGCCGCGGCCCGCGCCGCCATCGCCCGCTCCTCCAGACGCTTCCCCGGCGCCCACCTCGCCGCCTTCGCCTCCCTGACCCTCGCCACCACCCTGACCACCTTTGCCACCACCGAGCTCGTCATCGGCGTCGACCCCTGGTTCACCCCCCAGTACGTCATCCCGCTTTTAGGCATGCTCCTCGGAAACGGCCTCACCGGCATCAGCCTCGGGCTTGACCGCATGCTCAGCGATCTCATCAAAGAGCGCCCCTCCCTCGAATCTCACCTGGCCATGGGCAGCACCCTCTGGGAAGCCTCCCTCCCCCACATCCGCCAGGGCGTACGCAACGGCATGATCCCCATCATCAACGCCATGATGATCGTCGGCCTCGTCTCCCTCCCCGGCATGATGACCGGCCAGATACTCGCCGGCGCCGACCCCACCCACGCCGTCGCCTACCAGATCTTGATCATGTTCATGATCGCCGCGGCCACCGCGCTGGGCGTCATCCTCCTCTGCCTCATTGCGTTTAAGCGCATCGCCCACCCGATGGCCAGGCCCCGCTGGGAGGTCATCTCACATCACGACTGAAGCACCGCAGCGACCCCTTCGCACGCCCCCCAACCCGACCGCATCCAGGGCGGCGCCTGGCAAGGAGCCAGGAGGAGCGTGTAGCAGCGCTACCGCGACGACGCAGCGACGCTGCCAGCGTCGTCCTGGGGCGGTCGGCACCCAGATCCTCATCATGTTCATGACCCGCCGCGGCCACCGCACTCGGCGTCATCTTCCTCTGCCTCATCGCGTTTAAGCGCATCGCCGACCCGATGGCCAGGCCACGCTGGGAGGTCATCTCACATCACGACTGAAGCACCGCCGCGCCCCCTTCGCACGCCCCCCAACCCGACCGCATCCAGGGCGGCGCCTGGCAAGGAGCCAGGAGGAGCGTATAGCAGCGCTACCGCGACGACGCAGCGACGCTGCCAGCGTCGTCCTGGGGCGGTCGGCACCCAGATCCTCATCATGTTCATGACCCGCCGCGGCCACCGCACTCGGCGTCATCCTCCTCTGCCTCATCGCGTTTAAGCGCATCGCCGACCCGATGGCCAGGCCACGCTGGGAGGTTATTTCGCATCACGACTGAAGCACCGCAATACCGCAAGACCGCAGCGTTGCTGAATGTCGTCGGTCTCTCGGACGAATTGCGTCGGGGCGGAGCGCCTTGTGGTTAGGTGGTTAATACTACTTGATCAGTTCACCCAGAAACCGCTTGAAACGTAGACGATCGACCAGCCATTCACGGGCAAGTTGTGCTCG